>JBKDZK010000509.1:0-8779 GCA_047971205.1 Draconibacterium sp. | reverse complement strand
ACACGCGGAGTATTATTGTCGCCTTTTACCACCTGGTATGGCATACGCGAAACTTCTTTTGTTACACGATCGAAAGTTTCACCCATAAAACGTTTGATCGAAAAGATCGTTTTAGTTGGGTTGGTAATTGCCTGACGTTTGGCAGGATCACCTACTTTACGCTCTCCGTTTTCAACGAAAGCTACAATTGAAGGAGTCGTACGTTTTCCCTCGCTGTTGGGGATTACTACGGGTTCGTTTCCTTCCATTACAGAAACACAAGAGTTTGTGGTTCCTAAGTCAATTCCGATTATTTTTCCCATTGTTATATGTTTTAATTTTTATTGTTCTGAAAATTTTACGGTTCAGAATAATCAATCATTGTGCCATTGGGAAATCGGGAAAATTAGACGCAAAACTGACACATATTTACTTTTGAAAGAACTTTATTCTGTCAAAGGCGGTGACAAAACGACAGAATTACATCTCGATTTCAGTATTTCAACCTTGGTGCTGATTTAACCTGACAAAGTTTTTATACATTAGTGCCTCTTAAAAAATAATTATGACAACTAAACCATTAAGAACTGAACCTGAAAAGAGATTGCAATCATTGGATGCACTCCGTGGTTTCGATATGTTTTGGATAACCGGCGGCGGTTACCTGGCAACCGTTATAGCTCAAATGACCGGTGCCGAATGGCTCGGAAACCAGATGCACCACGTTGAATGGGCCGGGTTTCGTTTCGAAGACCTGATCTTCCCGCTTTTTATGTTTATTGCCGGTGTGGCGGTTCCCTTCTCGGTAGGGAGTAAACTGGAAAAAAATGTTCCAAAACGAAGGCTGTTTATCAAAATATTTAACCGGCTACTTCTTCTGATTGTATTGGGAATCCTTTACAACGGAGTTTTCAAAAATGGTTTTACTGACGCACGAATTGCCAGTGTTTTAGGGCAAATCGGTATCGGTTACTTCTTTGCCGCACTGATTTACCTGTACTTTCCGGCTTTAAAGAGCAGAATTTTCTGGCTCGCTGGTATCCTCGCAGGTTTTGGTGTCATTCAACTTTTGATCCCGGTTCCCGGAGTGGGCGCCGGCGTACTTACTCCCGAAGGCTGTATCAACGGTTACATCGACCGCCTGTTTTTACCCGGGCGCCTTTATGGCGGAGTGTACGACCCCGAGGGAATTCTTTGCAGCTTGTCTGCTACCGGAGTAACCTTAATGGGAACCATTGCCGGCAACATCCTTCGGTATAAAAAAACAAGCGATTGGCAAAAAATCGGCTACCTGACAGCCACCGGTGTTGGACTGATCGTACTTGCACTTGCATTTTCAACCTTCTACCCGATCATCAAAAAATGCTGGACTTCAACTTTCAATATGATGGCCGGCGGAATCAGCTTTATCCTGATGGCCTTGTTCTTTTTGATTATTGACCACTGGAAATTCAGAGGTTGGGCCTTTTATTTCAAAGTAATTGGGATGAACTCGATTTTTGTGTACCTGTTCACCCGGATCATCGACACGCAAAATCTCACCCAGTTTTTTGTGGGCTGGCTTATTAAACCAATGGGCGAAGCAAGTGCCCTGGCGCTGGCCATATCAACATTGACTGTTATTTGGCTGCTGCTTTATTATATGTACAAAAGAAAAATCTTTTTGCGCGTTTAATAAGAACTTCGGTAAATACCCAGGCTAAACTCGGGGCCGGACACCATAAATTGCTCGCCGTCGGCTATGCGCCACGAAAAGTCGAGCCGGATGCGCGATTTGGAACTAAGCTGGGAGAAATACCCCACGTAAGGAATAAAATTATGGCTTAGTGTGCCCAGGTCTTTGAAACCGTTCAGGTCAATGCCGGGAACGTATTTCACGCCAAAATCAAACCGGCTCCTGAGTTGGGAGTAATAACTCCAGCCCAGGTCAATTTCGGCCGTCATCCAGTCGCGGTAAGAATTCTGAAATACCGGATGTAAACCGTCTTCAGAATTTGTCACCTTTTCATCCGGCTTTTTATACCGGTTGTAGGTAAGCCCGGCGCTAAAATTACGGTTCCAGTTCACGTTTTTGTAGCGGGCATCTTCGTATTGAATGTATCCACCCCAGATAAAATCAGGTTCCTGGTTAAAATACTTAAAGAACGGCCCCATTTCAAACCGTTTTCCTTCGTAGCGCGGATCAAACTCTGCATACGGCCAGTCGGCAAGCATGGCATCGGCTGGTTCCAGCAAAAATTTCCCGTTCAGAAATTGATTGAGGGCAGCCATTTCTTTTTCAGTATCATGGCCTTCTTTAAAATCGCGGTCGTTTTTAATTTGCGCAATTAACTTGGCAAACTGGGCAATTTAATAATACGAAAATATTCTTACCGGGTAATATTTTTACAGCAAAAAATTGGCAGCCATCAGGTGGTTCATTTGGCTTAAACGCCCGATTACGAAACCTCCCCGCGCCTGAAAACCGTAACGAAGACGATCCTCTGTCTGCGTTCTGTCAATGTCCGTTACGGCGTCCAGCGAATCAATGCTTGTTCCGTCAAGGCTCTGCCGGTACACTTCGTACCTTCCCCAGCCCGAAAATTCAAAAGCAGTATAATTTTTGGCATCGTAATAATAGCGGTACCGGTAATTTAAGTTGGCAGAAGTTCTTAACCCGTACAAGTACTGATCGGCTTTCAGGTTACTTACTTTCGAGCTGTCAATCCAGTTCCCGTAGGCCCCGAAAGGTCCGAGATCAAACGAAAAATTCAATTCATCCTGCCGGTAATCCCGGATATTCCAGAAAGTATTCTCAATTCTGTAGCCACCGTTCAACGAAGTCTGGTCTTCATAAAACCGGGAAACATCCGTCCGCACTTCCTCCCGGTCCTTACCAAGCTGAAAAATCCACCCGGCATTTAGTTCCCGCTTTTTAAACGACACTACTTCCCTATTGATATCCTGCGCAGACAAATGAAAGGAAGGAAGAAGAAACACGACGATGGTCAGTATGCTTAAACGTTGACTGTATGGATATTTCATTGTTTGTTATTCATGTTGTAAGTAGCGCAAAGAAAATAAACCTTGCTGAAATTATTACTACCCGGCGGTTAATAAACGTTAACACAAAATGATTCAGTTACGATAAAATCCACGACTTTTGTCCAACACAAAAGCTTTGTCTAATTTTGTAACCTGATTTTGAAAGAAACAAATATGTCAGTACATAACGAAATACGCAGAGTAACCACCCATCGCCTTTCTGAAATGAAACTGCGCGGTGAAAAAATTGCCATGTTGACAGCCTATGATTACAGCATGGCTCAACTGGTGGATGAAGCAGGAATTGACATTATTTTGGTAGGCGATTCAGCTTCCAATGTAATGGCCGGACATACGACCACGCTTCCGATTACGCTCAACGAAATGATTTACCACGGAGCATCAGTAGTCAGAGCGGTAAACCGGGCACTGGTGGTAGTTGATCTTCCGTTTGGAACGTACCAGGGAAATTCACGCGAAGCCCTGCATTCGGCCATCCGTATCATGAAGGAAACAGCTGCCGACGCGGTAAAACTGGAAGGTGGCGAAGAAGTGCTGGAATCGGTAAAACGTATTTTGTCGGCCGGAATACCTGTAATGGGACACCTTGGGTTGATGCCACAGTCTATCCATAAATTCGGGACCTACACCGTAAGAGCCAAAGAAGAAGCGGAAGCTGAAAAGCTATTGAAAGACTCGAAGCTTTTGGAAGAAGCAGGTTGCTTTGGCATTGTACTGGAAAAAATTCCGGCGGCACTTGGAGAACAGGTGGCCAGTGAAGTAAAAATTCCGGTTATTGGTATTGGTGCCGGAGGCGGCGTTGACGGACAGGTATTGGTTTTGCATGACATGCTCGGAATTACACAGCAGTTTTCGCCCCGTTTTTTAAGAAGGTACCACAATTTGGCAGCTGAAATAAAAGGTGCCGTGGGAAATTATATCAACGATGTAAAATCAACCGATTTCCCGAGCGAAAAAGAACAGTATTAGTTCAGAGTTCAATGTTCAGAGTTTAAAGTTAAAAAAGCTCAAAGTTTGCGGCTCATAGCTTCTAATCATGAAAGTAATCTACGAGGACAACCATATTATTGCGATCAATAAAGCCTGTGGCGAAGTGGTTCAAAGCGACAAAACAGGTGATGAAACGGTTATGGACCGGATTAAACAATACCTGAAAGAGAAGTACAACAAACCGGGAAATGTTTACCTGGGGCTTCCTCACCGGCTCGACCGCCCAACCAGCGGGATTTTAATTCTGGCCAAAACCAGCAAAGTACTGCCACGCCTTAACAAGTTGTTCCAGACACACGGGGAGGTAAAAAAAGTGTATTGGGCCGTGGTTGACAAGCGTCCACCAAAATACCAGGATACACTGGTTCATTACCTCATCAAAAACCAGGAACGCAACCGAAGCTATGCGTACACCGAACCCGTGGAAGGAGCAAAACTGGCCAAGCTTACCTACCGGCATGTAGCCAGTATCGAGCGTTATCATTTATTGGAAATTGAGCTGCAAACCGGCCGTCATCACCAAATCCGGATACAGCTTAATCAATTGGGGCTTCATATAAAAGGTGATTTAAAATACGGTTTTTCGCGTTCTAACCAGGACAAAGGCATTCATTTACATGCCCGAAAGGCTGAACTGATGCACCCGGTAAAAAAAGAAATGCTGACAATTGTTGCTGATCCGCCGGATGACCCGGTATGGAATGAGTTTATCAACCTTTTTCACGCGGGGCGATTTAGTCCAGTGCAACCGGCTTAAAAGCCAGTGGTAAAAGGCTTTCTGCTCCGTTTAATACCTGTATTCCCTTTTTTCCATCCAGGATGATTCGTATCGGGTTCTTAAAACGAAATTCCGTTTCAACCAAAACCTGGCGACAGGATCCGCAAGGCTGTGCCGGTTCTGCCAAAAAGCCGTTCTTGTTTTTGGCCGTCACCGCAATCGCTTTCACTCCCACTCCCGGATAAGTTGCATGCGCATAAAACAAAGCCACCCGCTCAGCACATAAACCATCGGTAAAATCAGCATTTTCCTGGTTGTTACCGGCAATAACTTCTCCGTTCTCCAATAATACTGCGGCACCCACATTAAAATGAGAGTAGGGTGCATACGCATTTTCCGCAGCTTTTCGCGCTGCCTCCAGTAACTTTTGATCACTATCGGGAAGTTCCTCTGACCGGTCAAATTCCTGAACAAGAATTTTGAGTTCTTTTATCCTCATCCTGCATATTTTGTTCAAATGTAACATTTTAAAAACAATATATGCAGCCCAAAGCCCCAAACTCCCTGTACCGGATTAACGGACAAACAACACGCCACGTAAGACATTGGAAGTATCAGGATACGAAATAAAACAGTGTTTCGATCAAGGAACCAAAACAGAAATGGCTATTTTGATTTTGCCTCGTCGGGCTTAATCCTTACCACCAGGTTTTTAGCAGACTCTCTCCTGAAAATAAGCATTGGTGCCGAAACTCCGAGCGACAGAGCGGCCAGTACAAAAAAGGCTTTCAATCCGTTGTCAACGGTTTCCTCCATCAATTTTAGAAAAGTTTCGTGATCTATCTTTTCGGTTAAGTGAATAATACCCAGCATGGCACGGTAGGCAAATGCCCCCGGAACCATTGGAATAACAGCAGGAATAGCTAAAACAAAAGGAGGAGTGTGCCGGTAATGGGCAGCATAAATACTGGCAAAACCAACCAACATTGCGCCAAAAAACGACCCAAGAATAATTCCCCCACCGGCTGCCAGTACTATAAATTTTAAGGTACCACCAAATGCTCCCAGCAAAAAAATAGTGAAGATGGTTCTTTTGGGCACATTAAAAAGGATGGCAAAACCAATAGCGCCCATGCCCAGCCAAAACCAACGATCGATAAAATGTATCCACTCCTGCATAATCACACATTTTTACTTTCAAATACCATAAATCAATACTGCGCCCAGCATTCCCAGGGCAATGGATAAGGAAATCATCAGACCGTTCACCCCGCGAACAATGCCGTTCATAATGTTTCCGTCGAGTAAATCGGAAAGAGAGTTGATCAGCGGAACTCCCGGAATTAAATACAGCACTGAAGTGGCAAAAGCATATTCCGGGTTCGGGCCAATTTTTAGTTTGAGTGCTAAACCCGCGATCATCGACGAGACAAAAGCAGCAAAGAAAATGGCCAGATAGGGGTTAAAAGATCTTTTGACGGCCTCTTGCCGAACGTACAAACCAATAAAAGTAGCGACAAAAGTAACAAGCAGTTCGAGGTAAACCCCACCAAACACACGGCAGAACCCGGCTCCCGCAGCTCCTACCATGGCCAAAATAACAATGCGCGGGTAATGCGGAAGTGATTTCAAACGGTCGAGTTCTTTTTGCACCTGGTCCATTCCCCAGTTTTCTTCCACAATCCGCCAACTCATCCGGCTGATACCGCTCACCATTTTAAAGTTGACCCCGTGCGGAGAAGTCCTTTTTAAGCGGCTAAAAAAATAGTCGCGCTCCTCATTGTAGATGGTCAGCATCAGTGCCCGGTGGGTAATCAGCAAGTCCACATCGTAATCGTATGCTCCGGCAATCCGGCTAATGGTCATACGAATCCGGGAAGAATTGGCGCCGGAGCTCATCAACAACGAGCCAACCTCTAACAATATCTTACTCAACTCATTAACTTTTTCTTCACCCGACTGATTCATACTCGAATTAATTTGAAACCGCGAATTAAGTTAAAACAAAATGCTCACACGAAAAAGTAGCGTAATTGTTTTCCAACATTAAGTAAGTTTAAAGTTCGGTCTTTCCAAATTGTTCAAAAAGAGAAGGTAGCTAACAACGAATCCAATAATCCATGCTTACTCACGTTAGTTTGTTTATAAATTCTAAACAGAACCATTAGGAAATTCATTTCCTGCATCTATTTTTAAGCGATTTTACATTGAAGTATATGGCCATGAAATATTACCCAGTAGCAATTCTCTTATTATTCATCTCTCTTTCAAGCTTTTCGCAAAAAATAACCCGACAGGAATATATTAACCGTTACCAGTTACTGTCTATTGAAGAAATGAACAGAAGCGGTATTCCGGCGAGTATCACCATGGCACAGGGTATCCTGGAATCAGGCAGCGGGAACAGTGAATTGGCAAAACGTTCCAACAATCATTTTGGAATTAAATGTAAAAAAGGCTGGAAAGGGAAAAAGGTTTATTACGATGATGACCACAAAGATGAGTGTTTCCGGAAATATACTTCGGTTGAAGAATCGTACATCGATCACACCAACTTTTTGATGGACAATCCGCGCTATGCTTTTCTTTTTCAATTAAAACACACCGACTATAAAGGTTGGGCAAAGGGATTGAAAAAAGCCGGGTATGCAACCGCGCACGACTACGACAAACGCCTGATAAAAATTATTGAAGACCATAAGCTGCACCGCCTCGATCTGAAAATGACCTTTAACGAGATCTCCAGTTTCGAACAGCGCAGCATGGGAAGAAACGGTATTTCCAATTCACTTACCATAAATGCTTACCGCTCGCACGAAGTAATGAAGATGAACCGTGTAAAAGCTGTGATTGCACGCCAGGGCGATACTTTTGAAATGCTGGCGCAGGAGTTTGGGTTAAACGACTGGGAACTGTACAAGTTCAACGATCACCGTCCGGGTTATCGTCCGGTGCCCAACGAGATTGTATATATTCAAGCCAAGAAGAGCAAATCGAAAGACAAAACCACGCACCGGGCACAGGAAGGCGAAAGCATGCATTACATTTCGCAGATGTATGGAATAAAACTGAAAACTTTGTGCAGAAAGAACGGAATGAATCCGGGACAAATGCCGCAGATCGGGCAAATCGTTAAGTTACGCTAGTGTTTCTTTCAGGTTTTAATGCTGCGATACTTTGTAAGTAAAATAACGCAGCAAAACCCTGTCGGCAAAAAGAATAAAAACGGCTAACAGATTGATTCCGGCTACCCAGGTAAGATTGGCTAGCAAAAAGTTCCACCATTCCTGCCAGTCGGCATCGAACCAAATCAGCACAATGCCCGCGGAAACCGCTGCTATTCCCACAATAGCGGCCAGGTAAATAAGGAATTCGCGTATGTATTGATTCCAGGCAAACCTGCGCCCCATTTTATGGGCCACAACTTCTGCGAAGTTATCAGGCAAAAAGAAGCCCGGTTCATCCGAAAGAACTTCCTCCAGTAACTTTTGTGATTTCGATGGTTTCTGTTCGTCAAACATAATCTGCAAATATATTGGTTTGTTCCAAACGGGCAATCTTTTCCATCTTACCCTTTAAAATCATACGGGCACGGTTCAGGTAACTTTTTATCGTTCCTTCGGGCATTCCCGTAATGTCTACAATTTCGCGGTACGAAAACTCTTCCAGGTGATACAGTGTAAGCACCGTTCGGTAATGTACCGGCAAGGTTTCAATCAGCTTCAACAGGTGTTTCTTTATCTCTTCTTTTTCAACTACCTGCTGATTCTGGCCAGTGTCGGCCTCCATTCCAATCAGTTTGGGTTCTTCGTTGTACGACAACTCCCCTCTCCGGCTTCTTTTCCTCAGGTGAGTAATGGCCGTATTGTAGGCAATGGTCGCGATCCAGGTTGACAGCTTTGACTCGCCTCTGAACTTGCTCAGTGTTTTAAAAACTTTAATAAATACTTCCTGGCAAATGTCTTCCATTTCATCCTGCTGCTGAACAATTCGCCCCACAACGTGAACAACCAGTCGCTGGTATTTTGATACCAGAAACCTAAACGC
>JBKDZK010000508.1:0-5626 GCA_047971205.1 Draconibacterium sp. | reverse complement strand
ACACAAGGTAAGCAAACTGCACGAATTGTTGCCACAAAACCTGAAACTCTAAGCCCAACATACTACAAAGAAATCAATCTCGCCAGAACTTTCTATGACCTGGTTGGTAGAACGGATACATCTGAAAAATCGCCGTCAGCCTTCATCTTATCATATCCTTCCTGCTCAGGAATCGGTCTGATTCCTTTGTAGCGACGAATATTCTGCGCCATTTGCATGTAATAGTTGTCGGTGTAACCGCCTTTCATCGGATGAATACAGCGGTTAAATTCGGCATTGTACTGATCGACAAAAAAGAACGGGTTATCGCGCCCAAGCCAGGGTGTTGTGCCGCCTCCGTTAGGCTGATATTTCCCGGCTGTCCACTCGTTCCAGTCGTTGATATAAAGAAATTCGGGATTGGCTGCAATCACTTCGTCCCAGCGTTCCTGGAAATAAATACCATAATCAGTTGGATGGCTCACCGTTTTTCCCAGCCACGGAACATACGCTGAATCGGGCATATCATATTCATTCAATGGCGGTTCACCATATTGCCGCGACCACGATTTTCCCACACCCATATTTTCTTTGGTCATGGTTACCGGGTGCTGTGCCGGCGTAACGGCTGCCTGCTCGCGTTTGCCCTGATGTGTGGAAAGAAGCTCTTCGGGTTTCAGCGCTTTTACTTTTGGATCGGCCATACTGTAGCCAAAACTCCAGTTGTCTTCGGTGCCAACAAAACGTTCGCCGGCCCACTCGTAATAGCCCCACCACATGGCACGCAGGGTAAAAAAGTCTTTTACCTCTTTGGTATAATCGGTATAGAATTCTTCCGCATAATCCGGGTCGCTGTAATGCGGATGGTTTTCGTCAGTTTTTGCAGCAGCATCGTAGTGTGGATTTGGATTTTTCACCCCGCCTCCATTGGCGTCTATGGTTGGTTTCCCATCCTGTATTTTATCAACATTTCTTTTTCGAAGTCCAATAATATTTTGGCCCCCCTGTCAAAATTATTTTCTGTTGGTTCTATCAGGTTACGCCAAACATGAATATCACGGCCCACTTCACCCCCCATTGCGACAAAAGGTTCTGAAATAATCGGCCCTCTGTAGTTGATGTCTTTTAACGCTGCAAAAATCTCATCCCAGTTCAGGTGTCCCATACCCATTCCTGGAATACTACGGTTATTCTCGCCGGTATGAAAATTTGTCAGTTTACTGTTTACCAGACGTATAGCATCCCCGATAGAAACTTCTTCAATGTTCATGTGGTAAGTATCAAGTAAAATACCGATGTTATCGCTTTCAATTTGAGCAATATAATCTAATGCTTCCTGCGCTGTGTTGATAATCGGAGATTCAAATCGATTGACACATTCTACACAATATTGGACACCATAGTTCTCTGCTGTTTTTACTATTTTGCGCATGCTATCTAAGCTACGGTTCACTAAATCGATTTTGTTATAATCCGTACCGGCAGAAATTCCCCAACCACCATAACTGACACCTGAAATGATTTTACCATTCATGTAACCTACACGCTCAACGATTCGTTGCAGGTATTCAATACCCTTTTTTCGGATGGTGGCACTACTGCTCGAAACGTCGTATCGGGGGTCAAGACCAAGACTATATGTTAGTTCAATATTGTAGTCAGAGGCGCACTTTTTTATTTCATCCATACGTATATGAGACATTTCCAAAAGTGGTTGTGCCTGAAATTCTAGAATGTCATAACCGATAGCAGATACTTTTTTTATATATTTGATGTGGTCAACATCCCAATTCCGTTCCCACAAATTAATAAAGATTCCTAATTTATTCATTTGCTTTTGTTTTTAATTAGCTCTTAACTGTTTTTTTATTTCCTCTTCCGAGGGCTGAACCGGATCAAATTTCAAACCATCAATGTATCGAAGAGCTTCATAAAAGATTGTAGAGTACTTACCATAAATACAGGATGTATGATTTATATATGGCCCGTAAATGATCTTCTCTTCCCAATATGGCCAGTTATTTACTTCTAAATAGACATATGTCCCCAAGGTATAAGGACCGTCAATGGCCTTACCTTCTCCACAAAAAAGAGAGTATTCCCCGTTAATCCCGTCAAACCGTATAACAGTGATATCGCCTTTTTTTAATTGCCAGTTACAGGTGCCTGGTGCATGAGAAGGAAGAACAAAGTGATTACCAATTACCAATTCTTTTTTATTGATAGATAAGGATGGCGGAAAAGCTCCACAATGCCATAACAGTTCGGCATTATCATTTTCAGGATGCCTGATGGTAAGGTCAGAAAAAAATGTAGGCTCGTCAAACATCCCTGCGGCCTGCAACATTAAACTGCTAATAGCTCCATGTACATCAGACTCACAGGAAACTGGTGTCCCTTTGTCCGTAATAATTGCATGCACATAACATGAACAAATACCCAATTGGAACTGTAATTCATCCCAACATTGAAAAGCAATTGCCTGTAGGTCATATTCTTCAATCAGGCGGTTAATAACAAGTTCCAGAGAGGCTATTTTATCAATAGTTTCAGATGGCAGTTTCGAAAAGCCAGTTGTCTTAATAATTTCTGCAACAACTTTTCTTATTTCTTCTTTTTTATTTTCCAGTGCTTCTTTGACTAACCGTACTATAATCCCCAGGTTAAAAGGTATGATTTCAATACCAAACTTTTCCAACAGTTCACTTTCGTTGATAATTACGGAATAAAAATCCTGCGGACGTGATCCAATTTGTCCAATACGTGTGTTTTTGGTGAACTTTACAACATTTGCTGCCCTAATAAAATTTAGAAATCCTTTCTTGAATACGTTGTCGGTAACCTTTGAATTAATGATATAAGAGAAAGGAATCTTATAGCGCTGTAGTACTTTTGAGGTAGCAAACAATCCGCATTGAGAATCACGCAGCCTTTTTCCATTAGACAGTGGTGCCTCGTCTCTTGGCCCCCAAATTAACAAAGGCTTTTGTATTCTTCGTCCAACCTGCGCAACCGCATTCTCAGTTCCAAAGTTACAATGTGGGGCAAAAACAGCATCTACTTTCTTTTCAATAAAGTACGCAGCTACTTTCGCAGCATCATTATCATCATATAGCAAACCTTCATCGTTGAGCCAATCAATATCCCAGATGATAACTTTTTGGGGAGCTAACCTTTTTATCTCTTCAAAAATCAGTTTTTTGTATTTTTGCGCATCTTCTTTTGAAAAGAAATTTCTGCGCGTAGGCATAAAACCTAATTTAAATTCTTTATCCATTTTATCTCTATTTGTATGATTAAATTAAATTTGAATATACATATCGATATTATGTAAATGAAATATTTGTAATTGGATGTGCCTGAAAAATTCTATTTGTGACCAAAAAATCAACTTTATTGCCAGAGGTTAGTGTTATATGGCTAAGCTATAATCCGAACAATGACCGATTCTGCCACACAGAATATTAAGGCATTTACTATACTTCTAAACCATTTCCCCTGATATACATAACTATCTATTATTAATATTATTATTAATTTCATTAGCGATTATTTCCATTCCTAAATCACCAGGGTGGCTGGCGACGCCTTCTGAAATGATTGTCTCAATGTCTCCCTCGTCATTTGAGTATTTATTTCCAATAGCACTTTTATATTTGTCGTCGGTATTATATCGAGAAATGTTTACCAACTCACATTTTCCCGTAGCAGAGATAGCTTTCTCAAGTAAGGGCATATTTGAACTTACCTCATACCATCCATAAACCCAAATTATTCTTGCCTTTTTACAATGCTCTAGAAACCAATTGATCATCGTCACAATATCCTCTTTAAATGTTGTTCGTTTATCAACAGAATTTACATTATCACCTAATTGAATAATTATTAAATCCTCAGTACCATCTATGTTTCTTTTAACCGAATTATCAAGAAAACATTCACGTACAGAGCTCTGACCATCATTTATTCCATCGCTTCCACTTTCCCAGAACGATCCGTTCATTCTTGTCATTTGTAACTCTTGATTAGTCGAAAGCAAAGCTTGTTGAACCCGATAATAATAGTCAGTCTGTACATTACTGGAAGCCATACCATGAGTACCAAACCCAATTGTTAAAGAATTGCCAATAACAAAAACTTTATTGTACACATTTTGAGAAGATATCTTGGAAATAGAAAATAAACAAATACTTATAAACATTATCATTTTCATAACCTTGCATTTATATTTAATATTAAGTTTTCAGATGAGCTCTTTTTGGATCTCTTCAAGTGATTTTCCTTTAGTTTCTGGAAAGATTTTATACACAATTATAAATTGAAATAACATTGCTATTGAGAAGATTATGAACGCAATTCCTCCACCAAACGAGCTTTTTCCAACCAAAACCGGAAACAACCAGGAAATTATAGCTGCCATAGTCCAATGTATAAAACTTCCTAATGTTTGCCCTTTGGCCCTTATGGTATTGGGAAATATTTCAGAAATATAAACCCAGATTACTGTTCCTTGGGAAAACGCAAAAAACATGATAAAGCCCGCCAAGTACACCAACATCCAAATACTTCTGTCAATAGTTGTAAAAATAGTTTTGGCAACAAGCCCCAAGAATAATGACATACCGAAAGCTCCTGTTAATAAGAGTCTCTTGCGCCCAACTTTATCTACCAGCATCCTTCCAACTAATGTGAATACAAATAGCATTACTCCAACGGAAATGGACTGTAAAAGAGCTGATTCTTTTGCATATCCAACCATCTCAAAAATCCGTGGAGCATAGTACATTACTGCATTTATTCCTGATAATTGGTTAAAAAAGGCAATAAGTATTGCTAGGGTAACGGGTTTATGATACTTTACAGAAAAAAGGTTCTCTGTCTTTTCTCCTTCTTTCTTATCAACAGAACCCCGAATTTTTATTAATTCCTTTTGAAGATTTATTGTGCCAATTTTTTGAAGTATTGTCTTGGCCTTATCCTCTTTACCTTTTAAGATAAGCCAACGAGGAGAGTCGGGGATAATGAAAAGTAAAAAGAAAAACAAAGCTGCAGGGATACTTTCTACCCCAAGCATCCAACGCCATGTATCGCTTTCAATAACTCGAGAAATCCAATAATTGGAAAAATAAGATAGTAATATTCCTCCAACAATATTTAACTGAAAGGTTGTTCCCAGACGCCCCCGCAGATGAGCAGGTGCAATCTCTGCAATATACATTGGTGCAATTACAGAAGATGCACCAACACCAAGGCCTCCAATAAACCTGTAAACCAGAAAACCCATCCAGGTATTTGCAAGGGCACTTCCTACAGCTGAAATAGCGTAAAGTACTGCTACTATCAGCAAAGATTTCTTCCTCCCATATATATCAGCTGGCCTTCCGGCTAATAGTGCGCCTACAAGAGTGCCAATTAAAGCGATGGCTATTGTAAATCCATGCCAAAAACCTGTAAGTGAGAAAAGTTGTTGAATACTCTTTTCTGCTCCTGAAATTACAGCCGTATCAAAGCCAAACAACAAGCCCCCCAATGAAGCAGTAAAAGAACTAAGGATTACATATTTATTTTTATACATGATGTTGAATAGTTTTAAAATAGTGTTGCTTCTTTGTTGCCTTTCCTAGGTAATAATTATATAACTTATTAT
>JBKDZK010000507.1:0-1554 GCA_047971205.1 Draconibacterium sp. | reverse complement strand
CGACCGCTACCTGGAAAATGCCAAAGATCTGTTTACCAATATTTCGGACCTGAAGGAGATTGAATCGATATTTGACTACCTGACGCCCGAGCAGAAAAAGGCACTGGAGCATTTCTGGGGGAGCATGGCCGTGGCGGATAAAAAAGGTTTCCGCGAGAAATATATTTCCATTTGGGATAAGTTGTACCCGGTGTATGCCGGTTTTAAACAGGAATTGCAGAAACAGCAGTTGGCTTTTCCCGGGATGATCGATCGGAGAGTGGTGGAGCGTTTGAAAGAGGAAACACTTGAATTCCCGTTCCAAAAATATTACATCGTTGGCCTGAATGCCTTGAATAAATGTGAGATTGAATTCTTTTCGCATCTTCAAAAACAGGGAAAAGCTGCCTTTTTATGGGATTACGACGATGCTTATCTGAAGGACGAGAACAACGAAGCCGGATTTTTTATGCGCGAAAACCTCCGACGATTCCCGACACCTGAAGATTTTGAATTAAATCCGGAGTTGTTCAACCATCGCAAAAATATGAAACTGGTGGCTGTTTCGTCGGTGTACGGGCAGTCGCAGCAAATTCCGAATTTCCTAAAGGAAACCACTAACGATTATCGCCCGGTTTTTGATAACACGGCGGTTGTTCTGGCCGACGAATCGTTGTTGTTTTCGGCGCTCGGAGCTATCCCTGAAGAAATTGGGAAGGTGAACATTACCATGGGTTACCCGGTGCGTAATTCGGTGGTGTATGGTTTTCTGATGTTGCTGGTGGCCCTGTTAAAGAACAAACGAAAAGGGGAGAAGGGATTTTCGGCTTATCATCGTTATGTCACCGATATTCTGAACCACCAGTTACTTTGCGAAACCGAGCCCGCAAAAGCAAAGACCTTTGTGGCTGATCTGAAACTCCGAAACCGGATCACGCTGGAGTTAGCGGAGATTGATTTTTCGCCATTGCAC
Organism: Draconibacterium sp.; assembly: GCA_047971205.1. Taxonomy (GTDB): domain Bacteria; phylum Bacteroidota; class Bacteroidia; order Bacteroidales; family Prolixibacteraceae; genus Draconibacterium. Next base: position 602 of record JBKDZK010000507.1, on the reverse strand, counting down.
AAAGAAATATTTGCACTACCGAAGAAGACTGATGAATATAGTCCTTATTTTCTAAGGGTGTTGGGAATGTTTTATCAGCAATTTAAAAAGGCCGAAAATGCAGATTCCATGCTGCTGGAGTTGATTTATTCCATCTATCAGTCCATTGAAAAGCTGGGTGCTGTAGTAAAAAGTACGCTCGAAAATCAACAGCGCGAAATCAATGAAGCAGTTTATTTCAGGCTATTCTCGCAGTATTTGGGGCAGGTCTCGGTATCGTTTGAAGGAGAGCCGCTGAGTGGACTTCAGGTGATGGGGATACTGGAAACCCGCTGCCTTGATTTTGAAAACCTGATCATACTTGGATTGAACGAAAACAAATGGCCGCGAAAATTTACGGCTCCTTCGTTTATTCCTTTCAATATTCGCCTCGGTTTTGGTTTGCCCGGCATCGACGAACAGGATGCGATGTATGCTTATTATTTTTACCGCCTGGTGCAACGTTCGAAGAATGTAACCGCAACCTACAGCGTGGTAAAAGAAGGAATTAATACAGGTGAACTTAGTCGCTACGGCTATCAGCTGCAGTACGATACGGTGCATAAACCCGAAATGCTAAACCT
>JBKDZK010000506.1:0-5696 GCA_047971205.1 Draconibacterium sp. | reverse complement strand
AAAACGGAATCATATCAGAAACAGGATATTACGAACTGGATGGGAATTTGAACCTGGTTGGTAAGGATGATCCGGAAACCAACCAGTTTATAAAAGAAAAATTTGCAATTCCAGAAAATGTGGTGCAGTTCGATAATTCATCGGTACTTGTGATTGATGACAGTGGCCGACGCTGGAGATTGCCTCTTGGAAACGATTTGTACCGGAAGCTCACCAATGCAGCACAATTGCGTATTTGCAAGGAAGTTGCCACCGAACGAGACTTATTTAATTGCGCCGGTACTTTTTATGAATTACCGGCCGAAAATGCCGATGGTTTTGCAAAAATCCGACCGGTTTCTTCGCACAATTTCAGAATTTTCGATTATGCCTCGTACCGCGGAATGTTGGTTTTAACCGGCCTTGAAAACTCGGTGCAGGCAGGAGAACACATCGTTCGTTCCGACGACGGCAATGCCGCTCTTTGGGTTGGAACTATCGATGATCTGTGGGAAATGGGCAAACCAGTTGGACATGGCGGACCATGGAAAGACGCCACAGTAAAAGCGAATGAGCCATCAGATCCGTATTTGATTGGCTTTTATGACAACCGCAGCCTGGAAATTTCGCACGACAAAAAAGAAGCAGTCACTTTCAAAATAGAAGTGGAACCGATCGGACATGGTCCGTGGATGCTTTACAAAGAAGTAAGCGTTCAGCCGGGCGAAACTTTCAGCTATGATTTTCCGGCAGATTTTCAGTCGCGCTGGATACGATTTGTAGCAGATAAAGACTGTAATGCAACTACCTGGCTGGAATATAAATAATAACGCATAGCACTTATCCTATGAAAACTTTAACCACACTAATCATTATCCTGATACTTTCACAAACGCTTTGGGCAAAGTCGAAAGAAACAATTTTTATCGAAGCTGAAAGCTTCTCAAACACGGGAGGTTGGGTAATCGACCAGCAATTTATAAATGAGATGGGCTCGCCTTACCTGATGGCACACGGCATGGGCATTCCGGTAAAAGATGCCGAAACCATCGTTAAGTTTCCCAAGACAGGAAGATACTATCTGTTTGTTCGTACAAAAAACTGGACTGCTCAGTGGTCTGATGCTGAAGCTCCCGGACAATTTCAGGTATTGGTAAATGGAAAACCTGTAAACAAAACATTTGGTACCGAAAAAAGTAATTGGGACTGGGTCAAAGGAGGAGAAGTAGAAATAGAACAAAAAGAAACAAGTATTGCACTTCGCGACCTAAGCGGTTTTAATGGGCGCTGTGATGCACTCATTTTTTCTGCCGACCCTGAATTCAAACCAGCAAACGAATTAAATGCCTTAACAGCGTATCGCTACAAAATGCTGGGAATCCCAGATAAACCCAAAAATGCAGGAACATACGATTTTGTGGTTGTTGGAGGAGGAATGGGAGGCGTGTGTGCCGCCATTTCAGCTGCGCGGCTGGGTGTAAAAGTAGCACTCATTCAAAACCGACCGGTACTCGGAGGAAACAACAGTTCGGAGGTACGAGTTCATTTAGGAGCAAGAATTAAACAGGATCCCTGGTCCAACCTTGGAAACCTGGTAAATGAAATAGGACCGGAACGCGGAGGAAACGCACAACCAAAAGACTATTACGAAGACGACAAAAAACTAAAAGCTGTTCTGGCAGAAAAAAACATCACATTGTTCCTGAATTGTAATGCCGACGGAGTGGAGATGGAAGGAAATAAGATTGCTGCAGTTACTGCTCAAAGTATTATTACCGGTGAACGATTTACTTTTAAAGCTCCACTTTTTGCTGATTGCACCGGAGACGGAACTATTGGTGTTTTGGCAGGAGCCGATTTTATGCAAGGCCGCGAAAGTCGCGATATTTTTGGAGAACAAACCGCCCCCGAGGTTTCCGACAATCTTACTATGGGAGCCTCCGTTCAGTGGTTTTCAAATAAAAGGGAAAAACCGGCTCCGTTCCCCGATATTAAATGGGGCATTGAAATGACCGAGGAAAAATCGCACGCACTTACCAGGGGCGACTGGGATTGGGAAACCGGAATGGGGGTAGATCAGACAAAGGATTTCGAACGTGTTCGCGACTACGGAATGCTGGTTGTCTTTTCGAATTGGTCGTATATCAAAAATCATTCATCGGTAAAAGATAAGTTTACCAATGAACAACTGCAATGGGTGGCCTTTATTGCCGGAAAGCGTGAAACCCGCCGTCTGGAAGGAGACTATGTTTTGAATGAAAACGATTTGCGAAACCATACAGTTTATCCCGATGGCACTGCACCAACCACCTGGACAATGGACCTGCATTATCCCCATCCTGAAAATGCAGAATTGTTTCCTGATGCACCTTTTCGTTCCATTGCAAAACACATTGAAATCTATCCCTACCCCATCCCCTTTCGTTGCTTATACTCTAAAAATGTTGACAACCTGCTGATGGCCGGACGCCACATAAGCGTTTCACACGTAGCCTTAGGGACAACACGTCTGATGCGAACAATTGGGATGATGGGAGAAGTGATAGGAATGGCTGCATCAGTATGCAAAAAGGAAAACACAACGCCAAGAGGTATTTACAATAATTATTTTGCCCAAATGGAGAAACTCATGGACAAAGGCGTTGGAGATACCAATCTTCCCAACAAACAAACATATAACCTGGGAGGAACGTTAAAAAAATAAAAATTCACACACAAAAGTTGAATGAATAAAAATAAGCTTACCAGTAGTATGATGACTACATTGATTGCAGTTATCATACTACTGTCTTCTTTTGATATTCGTTTCATAAATAAATCGGAACCTGCTTTTCACTTTTTAACCGAAGATTCCATCAACATTGAAGTAATTGCCCTATTCGAGCAGGATTCTTTATTAAGCGGCTACAAAGCTTATGTGTTTTCTCCGGTTTGTGAAGACACTACCTGTTACCCGGTAGAACTTGAGTTTTACTGGGATGTGCTGGGCAGGTTTCAGAGGTATGAGATATTTCCAGGCAGGGAGTTGACAAAACTCGATCACAAGCCGTTTACCGATGCCGATTATAAAACTCTTTCAGAACTTCTACTAAACAATGAACCCGCGTTTTTGGAAATGAAACGCGAGGATTTGGTTGTGAAAGTAAAAAAAGATACCGTTGACGGATACACCGGAGCCACCATTGCCGCCATTAAAAATGAAGTTATCGCGAGAGCGGTATACAGTTGTTACACCCTATGGCACATTGCACATGGTATTGTAGTCGACAGCATCAAAAATCATACGCAAAAGCACTTTAATCAGAAGCTACTGAAAAAGTTGTTTGATTCGGGTGAAATAGAAGCAGCCTATTACTTAACTGGACGACTAAACGAAGATCAATGCTTCACATTTCTTCCCGAAGTACAAAAGCTTTTGAGCGAAAGCGGAGGATTCCTGGCTCAACACATACTTGGTCAGCTCCCTCAAAAAGTCATTAGCTCAGAGAGTTTCCAGAATTCGATGGTCTCAATTATGCCGAACCTTGATTATTATGCACAAAAAAGCTTATTGCAACGTTTAGATGGCACGCTGACTTCAGATAAACTGGGAAAAGTTTTGGCAGAAAGCATTAAGCCACGGGGCTCTTTGCACAACGAATTGATCATCGAAATCTTTTGCGACAACAAGAGTCAACTTGATCCTGAATTGTATCAAACCTTTCTTCAGCAACTACTCACAAAGCAAGTAATGCTGAATAAAATACAGTCGGAAAACATTAAGGAACTGGTAAAAAACGACAAACAACTAAAAGTCTACTTTAAGAATCTGAAGCAAAAAGGACTTGTTCAATAAGAAAAGCCCTCTAACCTCTGAACGAACAATCTGGAAATCCAACAAATTAATTCTCTCTCAATGAATTAGCATACGACGCTCTTGTCTCCTGAATTCCATCCATATTTTCGACCGCCCAACCAACAAGACCGTGTATGTGCGGAAGCAGAGACTTCCCTCTTGGTGTGAGTTCGTACTCAACTTTCGGCGGAATCTGCGGATAAACGGTACGCTTCACCAATCCATCCGCTTCCAGCGTTTTCAGAGTTACCGAAAGCATTTTCTGTGAAATGGTTTTTATACAGGTATAAATTTCGTTAAACCTTAACACCTGTCCGTCTTCCAGTACCAACAGCACCAACACCGACCATTTATCACCAAAACGATCCACTACATTCCGAACCGGGCAATGCTCGGGATCTCCGTACTTTTCCCAAATATTTACTTCCATTTGCCTGAAATTAATACTGCTTTCGAACCGTATGATTTACTCACAATCTTCAATTACCAAAAGTAATTACTATAATTTAAGTGAGCAAGTTTACTTCGGTTATCAATTAAATACTAAGTATTTCATTTTTTAATAATTGATATCTGCTGAGTATCAGCATTACTAACTTCAGGGTAAGTAACAAACAGTAGCGTGCGTTCTTGTTTTTATAAAAGCCTTATTTTAACTTTGACTAACCAAAAGTTATTAAAGTACTTTTTGATAGCAATAATTATTAAATAAATTGAAAGGAATAAAGAAATGAAAATTGGAGTTACAGGAGCAACCGGTCAATTAGGCCGCCTCGTGATTAGTGAACTAAAAAAAAGAACATCGTCAGACAACATTGTAGCATTGGTACGTACCCCTGAAAAAGCAAGTGATTTGGGAGTTGCAACTGTGGCGTTCGACTATTCAAAACCGGAACAGTTGGAAAACGCACTAGCTGGGGTCCACAATCTGTTGCTCATTTCAAGCAACGAAATCGGGCAACGTGCACCGCAGCATAAAAATGTAATTGAAGCAGCCCAAAAGGCGGGCGTAAAATGGATTGTTTATACAAGTCTTCTACATGCCGACACCTCAACATTAAACCTTGCCGGCGAACACCTGGCAACCGAAACAATGTTGAAAGAATCGGGAATTGATTACACTGTTTTGCGTAACGGATGGTATTCAGAAAACTATACCGTTTCGGTTCCGGGAGCACTGGCTGGTGGAGCATTTCTGGGTAGTGCCGCCAATGCGAAAATAGCCTCAGCAGCGCGCGCCGATTTTGCAGAAGCTGCAGCAGTTGTGTTAACCAGCGAAAATCACAAAGGCAAAGTTTACGAACTTGCCGGGGATGAAGCTTACACTTTGACCGACCTGGCTACTGAAATTTCGAAGCAAACCGGGAAAGACATCGCCTATAAAAACCTGCCGGAAGCTGAATATGCCGCCATTTTGAAAAGTTTTGGACTACCGGAAGGTCTCGCCGACGGACTTGCCAGCTGGGATGTTAGTGCATCAAAAGGCGATTTATACAACGACGGGAAACAACTTTCAGCCTTAATTGGCAGAGCAACTACACCCATTTCTGCCTCAGTAGCCGAAACGCTTAAAACTGCGTAACAAAACAGTGAAACAAAAACGATTAGGGAGAAAGATTACATAGCCAGTAAACTTAATGGAGGACTTGCAACAGTTAAGTTGAATTTCAACAACATAACCAAAAGGAGTTACATAGATTGTAGCTCCTTTATTCCTGGAAAAACCGGCCAATACGCAATATTTCCCAACAATTTTAATAGTATGAAACCTACATGACAAAAAAGACACCCAAGAGAATGAAAATTGGGTAGCATGCACACATCACCAATTCTATCAAGGATTTGTACTTTAGTTTCGGCATATGCCTAAAAACTAAAAACC
>JBKDZK010000505.1:0-3082 GCA_047971205.1 Draconibacterium sp. | reverse complement strand
CAACCAGATGGCAGCAAATTAACTATAATGTTAAAAGGAGACGAGTTCTTCCATTGGACGGAAAGCGAAGATGGCTTAATCATCATGCGAAATGCGAATGACATCTTTGAATATGCCAAGGTAGATGCATCCGGGGAAATAGTATTATCTGGAATTAAGGTACATGACATTAGCACGCGAACTGCTTCCGAAGTAGAGTTTTTAAAAACAATTGGTAAGAAAACGGCTCTTGACAAACTGATAAATCGGAGAACAGAAGCTGTAAAAGAGAAGTCGGACGAAATTCCCATTCAATCAACTGGTATGGCAACAGGTACAAAGAAAATACTTTGTATTTTGATAGGTTTTACCGATTTACCTTTCAGTAAACCTCAGGCTGAGTTTAATAGCTTGATGAACCAGACAGGTTATAATGATGGGACAGCCCGTGGCAGTGTCAAAGATTATTATCTTGAAAATTCATACGGGAAGCTGAACTTGGAAATTACCGTTGCCGGCCCCTATATGGCAGACCATAATATGGCGTATTATGGGACTAACGTTTTAGATGATAACGGTAATAGATTAAGCGATATTCGATCAAAAGATTTAGTCGAAGAAGCGGTACGGAAAGCCAACCCTGATGTAAATTATGCTGAATACGACAATGACAGAGATGGATATGTTGATGGTGTACATGTGATTTATGCCGGATATGCGGAATCTGTCGGTGGTCCGGCAGATGCAATATGGCCGCATAAATCAAGTATCTCTAAAATCAAATTGGATAATAAATGGATTTCTACATACTCCTGTTCTTCCGAGTTAAGGAGGTTTTTTGGAACGACTATTTGTGGAATCGGAACGATATGTCATGAATTGGGACACGTTTTAGGAGCACCTGATTTTTATGATATTAATAGAGGAAGGGTAAGTGACGGAGATTTTGAGGGCACCGGTAGATGGGACTTAATGGGGGGAGGTAATCATAATGGCGGAGGAGATTACCCTGCCCATATCAACCCATATACCAAGATTCATACTTTCGGCTGGGCAACAGCAAAAAACCTGCCGGCAAACAACAGCCTTGTAGCGCTGTATCCGGCAAACGCAAACGACAATTCGTTTTACAAGATACCTACACCCACTTCGGGAGAATATTTTTTGATTGAGAACAGGCAACAATTAGGGTTTGATGCTTTTCTGCCAGGGCACGGAATGTTAGTATGGCATGTACATAAAGACATAGAATCAGACAGGTATGCTATAAACACAACGCATCCGCAACGGCTATACCCCCTTTGTGCTTCTGCAACACAGAACCCTACTTCCGATCCTGTTTCTTATGGCAATATTAATAGTGGAGGTTGCCCGTTTCCAGGAAGCACAAATCAATGTTTCCTCAACTTCACAACAACACCCTCCTTACGTTCTTGGACAGGTGCTTCTATCGAAAAGGATATACAATTTATTACAGAAAGCGGAAATAACATTACTTTTGTAGTGAATCCTCAAATCTCCGGGCCAAGAACAGTATGCTATGAAGCTACCTATACGATTAAAAATTTTGATCAATTGCCGGAGGGGGCCACGGTGCAATGGAGTGCGGGCAATAACATTCTAACACTGGTGTCGGGGCAGGGAACGGAAGCATGTGTATTCCGGAAAAACGAACGCGGAATATCCCTGATACAGGCAGAGATATCATTGAACTCACAGGTAATTAGCACATTGTCGTTTCTGGTGTCCACAGAAATCCGAGTGTCGATTGCCGGGGATACCGACATGTTGGGATGTAATAAAACCCGTACATGGCAATGTTCCATGAATTTTTCCTTTTTGGATATTGAAGTACCGGTAAGGATAAACTGGACGTTGGAAGGCGATGGACAACGCTATTATGGATCAGGGCCCGCATTCTCCATTGGAACAAGCTGTAGGCCTATTCCCTCAATAAATGCTTCAAGGCAGCCCATAGATACTCCCCATGCTATTTATACCTTGCGTTTAGAGCTAACTCTTCCGGACGGTACTATTTATTCTGCTCCCGACGAGAGGTTCGAGATATTCGGCTATATAGAAGTGTTTGGTCTGCCCTTGGATAAAATTTTAAGTATCGCCCCCAACCCCTCCACGGGCGAAACCACTATCAGTATCCAGCAAGAAAGCGAAGAGGGGGTAAGCCTAAAATCTGCCTTTTCCGAAACCACCTTCGACGAAACCGCCCAATGGGACCTCGAGGTGTATGACCGCATGCAAAACCTGAAACTAAAAAAACAGAAACTAAAAGGCAGCAGCGCCACCATTAACACCCAAAGCTGGAGAGGGGGCGTTTACATGCTGCGCATAAACTACAAAGGCGAGATACTTACCGGCAAGCTGGTGGTAAAGGAGTAGAAGCCCCTCCATAGCCTCTCCAAAGGAACCACAGGCCCCAAAGCAAAAAAAGCCCGTGCTCAAAAGAACACGGGCTTAAATAAAATTGGCAGCGGCCTACTCTCCCACTGTTACGCAGTACCATCGGCGCTGGCGGGCTTAACTTCTCTGTTCGGGATGGGAAGAGGTGGCGCCCCGCCGCCATAGCCGCCTTAAATCATTGGTTTGTACAACTTTACAGCAAAATACAAACTCATGGCTTACATTTTCTCTTTTAATAGAAAATACCAAAATAAGGTATGGCTGCCGGGAAAACAAAAAAAAGAAACGCAGACCGGTACAAAGGGCTCTTTCAGAAAGCTTACGGGCAATTAGTACTGCTCGGCTACGTGCGTTACCGCCTTTACACCTGCAGCCTATCAACGTAATGGTCTCTTACGGCCCTTAAATGGAGATCTCATCTTGGGGCGGGCTTCGCGCTTAGATGCTTTCAGCGCTTATCCCGTCCACACATAGCTACCCTGCGATGCAGCTGGCGCCACAACAGGTACACTAGCGGTATGTCCAACGCGGTCCTCTCGTACTAGCGTCAGGTCCCCTCAAATCTCCAACGCCCACAACAGATAGGGACCGAACTGTCTCACGACGTTCTGAACCCAGCTCGCGTGCCACTTTAATGGGCGAACAGCCCAACCCTTGGGACCTTCTCCAGCCCCAGGATGTGACG
>JBKDZK010000504.1:0-3431 GCA_047971205.1 Draconibacterium sp. | reverse complement strand
ACTGTTTTATTTACTTCATCTTCTCCAAGTGGACTAACAGTAAGCTTTCCATCTCCTAGTAGCAATGAAGGGATGATAATTAGAATCTTCAGAAAAAGAATTAAGCATAATGAGCGTAACTATTGATGTAAAAGGGAGGTAGTGAATAGCCCCCCAAAAAAAAAGAATTGTTCCATATATACATCTAGCATCTATATTTTATAGTAAATAAAATTTGAAGATGCAACAGATCATTCTCCAGGCTAAAGAAGTATTAAGCAAAACAGCTGTAGGAGTAGGAGCTCCAACCGGTGCGGCAATGGTTGGTGTCATGTCGTTTTTTGAACAAATGATACCTGTATTAACAGTAGCCTCATTGCTCACTGGTATTGTGATAGGTATTCTTAGTTACCGGCTAAAGGCTCAGAAAGACAGGAGGGAAAGAGATGCGCGGCGAAATGATTAGCACCAAAGCTCTTTTATTGCTTGTTGTCCTGGTATTTGTCATACTGTCAGCAAGCGCCCAGGCTGAACTTTCCAGAGCTGATAGTTTATGGGTCGAAAACTCAAAGACCGAACTCAAGCAATTAATCGACATGAAGAATGAAAACTTATCTGAACAAAACGGAGAAGGAATTGAACAGTCGCGTTCAGTTGTGGCTGAAAATAAAGATTCCGTTACGGATGAAACGCAAAAGCAAGTCGAGAAAGAGAAGGCTGCGCGAGCAATTGAAAGGCTTCATAAAAAAGAATCGAAAAGAAATTCCCGGCGATCCTGGAAGGAAATAGGAGAGTTCTTTAAAAGTTGGTTTGGCTTATGACACCGCTTGAATATATCCGTAGGTTTTATCCCGAAGCGCTGAAGGTAGAGCGCGAAACCGGCATTAGTGCAGTGGCCATGCTTGCGCAAAGTGCCGGAGAAAGTGGCTGGCGACCTGGCCCCGGAAACATGATGTTTGGAATAAAAGATACCGATGGAGTTAACGGGAATGAGCAACTGGTACGAACCAAAGAGTACCATTGTTCGCCCGGTCTTAAATACCCGGTAATTCATTCCGTAATTCCGGTAAAGAAGGGGAATGTTATGGTTTACGAGTACGATGTTGAAACCTGGTTTCGGAAGTACGACAACCCTGCAAATAGTTTCAGGGATTACGCAAGATTCATCTTCGCTAATCCCAGGTACAAAAAAGCCCTGGCCGTTCGCGAAATTCCGGAGCTTTACCTGAAAGAACTGGCCAAAGCCGGTTATGCTACCGGCCCCGATTACGAAGAGTTTATGATGCAAATGCTTAGTAGTGTAGTGAAGCGGTTAAAATCACTGAAATGAAAAAAACAATAAACAAGGCAATTTCTGCGACAAACGGCTACAAAACCAAAGCTGCCGCATTCGTTTGGCTGATAGTTTCACTTCTTGGGAATAAGGTCCCATTGATCTCTGAAAACAGGGAATTGGTTGTGAACATTGTCGATGTACTCATTTCCACCGGACTACTTCATGATTTGTGGAGAAACAAAAAGAAAATAACAGAATGGGTGATAAGCCTGTTCGCTAAAATCAGATAAAGAATGAAAAGAACAAAAGAAGCTTTGGTTGTTTTGTTGGAAACAGGCAACAAGGTAGTCGAATCTATTACCGATGATGGTAAAATTGATTTCGGCGAAGGCGTTGGTATTGCGATGAAAGGCGTCAAGCTGATTGGTGTATTTAAATCACTTCCTGAGATCAAGGCAGAGTTGCAAGGGGCGACTCCCGATAAAATCACGGAATTGGTTGAAACTTTCAAGGAAAAGTTCGATCTCCCCAATGATGAAGCCGAGCAAAAAGTAGAGCAGGGAATTGAAGTGCTAGCACAGTTAGTTCTAATGGTGTTGGCAGGCAGGGCAGCATAGACCCTTTATTTTTTCATAGCTTTTTAATTATTCGTATGTCATCCCGCCTCCGTCATTCGATGGATGGCGGGATGCTTTTTTTTATGGAGCTGGAAAATTATTTATCAAGCGTTCGTCAATAGTGTTTCTGAATTTCTTTAAATAAGCATCGGTAATTGCGATCGAGCTATGGCCGAAGAGATCCCGGATGGTTTTTGTGTTAAAGCCGGCACTGATCAGGCGGTCGGCTGCCGTGTCTTTCAGACAATAAAATTTCACCTCAGAAGGAATCTCAAGTTCGTTCGCAATCACGCGGAACCGCTCAGCTATCCGGGTTGAGTGTTCAAAGGTTACTCCAGGAGCCAACCCCCGGTTACAGATGTAATATCCGGAAGGGAGGCCGCGAAAATACTCCTGCAGTACCGGAAGAAATTCTTTGGCCACCGGAATGATCCGTTTCTTTTTGTTCTTGCTCTTTCCGGCAGGAACAATCACCAAACCCTTATCAAGTCAGAAGTCCGATATTTTTAGCCTGCAAATTTCAGCAGGCCGCAATGCCAGGTAATAAGTGTACAAGCTGATAATATAAAAGTCGTAATCAAACTGCTTTGTGTAGGCGAAGTACCGGCTTGCTTCATCATCCCGGAACGGCCGCTTGTCGGTTTCCTGCTCCGGAATTTTGCCGACCGCATGGAAAGGGTTCGTGGTGATGAACTTGTTTTTCATGAGGGTATTGAAAAAAGTTCGGTAGTCGATCAGGTAATTATTGTAGGTGCGTCCGGCTATCTCCCGGTCTCGGATCAGGTCGTTCATAAAATCGATGGCCATATCTTCAGAGAACTCGAAAATATATTTCTGCAGAAATCCTTTTTTCGTTAGCCAGGCGCGCAGGATCTTCACACACGAATCGAATTCATGTTTGGTCCGCTTCCGGATGTACAGGTTTTTGAAATCAATCACAAACGAAAGTGCTTTATCGATTGTCGTGTACTTTTTGCTGTTTTGCTGATCGATAAAAGGATTCTTTCCTGCATCCAACAATCCGTTGATATGGAGAATTAGCTTGTTCGCGTGCCGGTCCCTGGTTCGCTTGTCCCGGATGTGATCGATATAGATCCTTTTCCGCTTCAGTTTAAACTCGTCTGAAGTCGGGTCCTGGGCAGCAAAAAACACATAATCTCTTGTTTCTCCAGCTGAGCGCTGGGCATACCGATAAGGTAGATTAAACTCTTTCATATACTAAGAATTTAATCTGAAAAGCAATCGTAATAAAAGCGTGGCGCAGCTGTGGCGCACTTTAAAAAACGAAAACCAGCTTATTAGACTGGTTTTCAGCATGTTCCTTAGAACTTTGTAGCGGGGACCGGACTTGAACCGATGACCTTCGGGTTATGAGCCCGACGAGCTGCCAACTGCTCCACCCCGCAATGTATCTTTATTTCTGTTGAAATGTCTTCTAGAACGCGGGTGCAAATATAACAGCTTTTTTATAATCTGCAAAAAAGTTTGCAATTCCTTTTCGGTTAAAATCAATTTATGTAAAAACTAAGCTTTTCCCCCGACCGTTTTAATTAAGCATG
>JBKDZK010000503.1:0-9742 GCA_047971205.1 Draconibacterium sp. | reverse complement strand
TTACAGTAATGTCCCTGCCGCTTCATTTTTGCCATCTCATCCGTATTGAAATGAAAATCAGAGTCTCGCTATTAATTCGTTCTTAACTAATTCACAGGCTTCCTGCGGGTCGTACTTTTCGACCGGCCTTAAAAGCATGTTGGTGTCCCCCAGGAACTCCGCATCTTTTATTCGTTCCATTCCCCAATACTGGTAATAGCTTTTTCCAGGGTATCTGTCATCCTTGCCCGTATAAAAATACGTTTGGAACTTTCTTCCATTGCTTTGATTATCTCATAGCTATATGACACAGAATCTGCCCGTATCACGTCAATTGTTACCCCTGCTTCTTTTAATAGAGAAGTCATTCGTTCAATGGTTTTGTGCTGTAACACATGGGCAGTACTATTTCCGTTACGGTTTTCTACATAAACAACATGTTCCCCGATTATTCCAACACCGGGGTAATAACCAGGCTCTTTTTTGTAGGTTCGTTGTGCATCAGCTTTTTCAGTAAATATCAAGGTGTTCTCATAATCCAAAATCACATTTTCTTTTTGGAATCCTGGCAATAACGACAGCATTTTTATATTGAGCCTGTTCAGTTCCCGGGCCAATGAGAAATGGTGCTCTGTTTTTCCCCTTTTCGCAGTAAAAAATTGTGGACTGTCCGACAACGATTTAAGCCCGCTCAAAATCCTGTCCGGGCTGGGAATATTGATAAAAGGGTTATTCTGAAGTCCTTCTTTCAAATTAATAGACAGATCTTCAGCACAATCTCCACCACAGAAAAACACTGACCAGTAAGACATTATTATATCAAACCAACTGTATTGTGATTGTTTGGGTAAAGCCGGTAGATTCTGGTTCAATAAACTATTGATTTTTAAATTGATGGCTTCTTTTATGACAAAATTTAATCCGCCAAAAGCTGAAACCGGTGAAGAATTCATTACTTTCATACTGGTATTGTTGTGCAACACCAATTTAGGTGAACATGCCAAAGCTGTAAAGCATTCATCTGAATAGTTTTACAGTTTTTTTCAACCACAACTTGCGGATTTTAGGTACAATCGCGCCGGAGCGGTGGAAAGCGCAAAACCGTTTTTCAAAGAACTTTTGCTATAAAATTAAGGGTTCTTTCTATTCAAAAAATATTGGAACCCTTAATCTTTTCGACTCATTAAACTATGTGATAAATCGCACAGCATCGGCATTGTAAAATAAAAAAGCCCGGTTTACTATTTAATAAATACTTTAAATTCTTTTGACACTAAACTACCATACAGTTTATTATACTTCTTAAATTTACCCTTCTGCTTTTTGCATAAATAGTGAAGGCATAAGCGGTTCTCTCCTTTCCTAAAAGTAGGTAGTTTTGCATAAACGTTGAAAGTCTCCTTATGTATTGCATATGGAGCAATCTCGTGTTCTTGTCTTAAATCCAACACTTTATTTAAAAAATAACTATCATATTCGAACCCTCCAGAAGGTCTAACTACTGAAAGTATTGCTTTAGGGTAAAATGATAAACAGCTATCCGTTTTATTTTTAAAAATTACTGTCAATGTAAAACTACTATCTATACAAATGGTATCTCTACTTAGTTCAACTGATAACTCTATATATTCATCAATTGAACTACTCGCATTATTCACGCTTACATTTTGTGTAAATAATACTATCATTATGTATGAAACTAATCCTACCATCTTCTTGGGATTCTATATAAAAAATGCCACCATTGCTTATTGAACTCTGTTATATATGAACCTGTTGGGGAAATTACCATTTCATAGATACCCCCTTGAATACCATAATGGTTCATTCTCGATATTAGTGGAACTCCATGATTTCTATATAACCCTTGATTCCTGTAATTATGTAGATAAGTGCTCCATTCTTCTTTTCCTGCAACTTCAAAATCGATTTTCACCCCCTTATATTTTCCCGATAACACATTTCGACTGTGAACCATTTCATGGTCGGCAATAAGTGCCAATCGGTCAAAATTACCTTCAAAAGGATAATCATGGTAAAAAATATCTCCTGTTTTAGGGGCTGTTATCCCTGGGTTTGCACCATGCTTTTGAAATAAAGGAGCATTAGGGTCATACGTACCTTCAAAACCAAAGTGATTTAATGCTTCTTGCTGCCAAGTACTTCCCTCAGGAATAGCATATTTTCCAGCTTTAAAGTTATTGAAGACATTTTCATTATTATAAAATCCTTTCCCTTTCGTCCAGTTGCTAAAGTTTTCCGAAGTTAAAGTTGTAAATGCAGCACCGGCAGCTGTTCCCCACAGCATTCCTTTTCCAATATCGTTCCCCCACAATGCAGCATCTAAACCGCCAGTTATAGCTCCTTGTGCAGAACCTAAGGCAAGATTGGCAACAAAAGTTCCACCACCAATCATGGATAAACCACCACCAACAGCACCAACCGTAGCTCCTCTCCATGTTCCTCCCCAAAAACCGACATCTGGATTTTGTGCACCTCGAATACCGCCTGTTATGGCGCCAATATCTGCTCCAATTGTTATCGGCAAGGCCCATAATTGACCTGTCAAAACGGCTAAGGCTGTAAAGATAAATTCACCACTCGGGTCAGTATAGACAAGCGGGTTATTGAGGGCATAAGAATACCTGTTAAAATTCTGTGAAAAATCAGGAGCCTGTACATATGGGTCGGGCGAGAGGAACCTTCCCACCACAGGATCATATAAACGGCCATTCATATTTATCAATGCAAAATCTTCCAGGTATTCATGTGCGGTAAACCCACGGCCTGCAAACAGTGAGGGCTCACCACTCAGGGTATAACTCCAGGAATCTTTATCCCTTCGGCGCCCCCAGGCATCGAAACTGTACTGGGTAACCGTACTGCCGGTTCTCAGGTGCGTAATAGTTCCCAAATGGTCGCGGAATATATTGTAAATCACCCAACCTCCGCTTCCTGTTTTTTTGGCCACAGCCACAGCGGTATAAGGGTCTCCGCCAATCCATGCATATTGTGTAACGGTGCTGCCAACCTGTTCCCGTTCAAAACTACTGCCAAAATACCAGCGGGTTTTTGTTACCGTGCCGTCATTCTTCAGTACCATGCGTATGCGCTGCCGGTCGGAATTGTAAACAAATTCGGCGGTTTTCCCGCTTTCGCTTATCTTTTTTACTTTTTCGAACGAATAATACTCGATTTGCTGCCGGGCAGTGTCGATATTTACAGCATTACTAATTCCACTAACGGCATAAGGCGTGTCTTCATATAAAAAAGTACCTGCATCGCTTTTCGACAGGATATTGCCGTTTTTGTTTGTAGTATAGCCAATAACCATGCTTTCAGGCCCGCTAACCGAGGTGAGTCGGTCTAATTTATCGGTAGCACTGTCGTACCCAAAGTTTTCAGTCAGGTGTTTCAGCGAATCCGTTCGCCAGTTAAGGTTCCCCGTATTTACATCGAACGAGTAATTCTGGCGCTGTACCCCTGTTGCATAAATTTGCGAAAGCATATTATTGTTACTGTTATAATTCCATGTACACCCGGTTGTGCCGATGGTAGCCTGTGTAACACGCCCGTAATCGTCCATACTGCTAAGCTGCCAAACGGTTATACCATTAAACTGTATCCGGTAAAGATAACCACTATTTACGTCATAATCATACTGTTCGTAATCAGAGCCAGTAAAATATTTCCGGTAAAGGCGGCCTTTGTCGTCGTATTGCAGGGTAATGGTATTGCTTACCCCGTCGATCGATTCCGTAATTGTTTCCACCCGCCCGTAATCATAGCCATAGGCACGCGATACATTGCCCGGCGATGTAATGTTGTTCACCAGGTTGTCGCTGTTGTAACTGTAGTCAGTAGTACCTTCGGGCGAAGTATAATAATCCGGCAGGCCATCGGGCTGGTAAAAGTAACTGGTGGTTTCGTTTTTGGCGTTTGTTGTTGATTTTACCTGGCCTGTACCATAATAAGTGTTGGTTATGGTTCCTGCGCTTGGATCATCAATCGTCAGCCTGTTCCCGTTTTTATCATAGGTCATTGAAGTTGTAATACTTCCCGGTGCAACAGTTGATTTCAAAGTCCCATCCCCCCAGTATGCATAAGATATTGTACCGCCCGGGTCTGTACGGCCTGTTGTTAAGCCGGCACCATCGATTGTCGAGGTATAAGTACGGCTGTTTACAGAGCGGCTTGTTGTGGCATTGTTGTATGAATAAGACGAGGTTGGCCCGTAATACGGGTCCAGTCCCTGTATACGTCCATAATTGTCAAATGCCGTTTCGTTCCATTTTGACGGAGTCCCCGAGGCCGGTTCCGAGATTTGGTAGGCCTGTCCTTTTGCATTGTATTTGGTATCGGTTTTTACCAAGGTCCCCCCAAGCTTTTTTGTTTCTACCCGAAGTTCCCTTCCCAGCTTATCAAACCAGGTTTTAGTCTCCGAGCCGTCGTCCCCGGTATTTCGTATATAATACCTGGCATTGGCAGGCCCTCCCGAAACATTCAGGCTTGCCGTAACGGTGGTGGATACCCCCCTTTCAGGAACAACGCTGCTAAGCTGGTCGGCAGTATTGTAGTTATAGGTAACGGTATTGTTGTAGGGGTCGGTTTGGGTATGTACCAACCCGGTGGCAGGGTAATAGGTATAAGCAGTTTCGTTGCCTGCCGGGTCTGTTACCGAAGCCAGGTTTACCCCCAGGTTATCGTAGCTATATACTGTTGTTTGTTCGGTAAGGCCGATCGCATACCTATGCTCTTTCCATAAATTTCCGTAAACATCGTAATCCCTGTTGTATTGCCAATAGGTTGCATCTCCCTGGTTGTTTTTGTCAATATCGGGGGAGTTATTGCTTGCAAAATATGTCCTTGTAGTGGTGAACGTTTTGGTTTGGGAATCTTTTACAGATGTTTGCGTAATGGTGGTAGGCCGCCCTATTAACCACGAGGATACTTTTTCATCGTTGTAAGCGTAAGTTGTGGTTTGTGTATGCCCCCCGCCAAAGTTTTTTGAAACCGACGTGGGGTTTCCATACGAATCGTAAGCAGCGCCGGAAGTAACGCTTAATCCTGTAAGGTTATCAGTTTGTACACTTTGCGAAATATAGGGAAATATCCGCTTGTTCCCAAAGTTGGTTAAATCCCAGGTATTTTCGGTTGTAGTAAGGGTAGTGGTCCCGTATTTTGTATATACATACCGGAGTTGCGGGAAAAAGTACGTTGTATTAAACGTATTATGTTTTTCCGCAGCAATATTAGTAGCAGAATTGGTTGCAGTAACCTTTGTAAAGCCAAGGAAGCCTTTTCCCTCACGATGGACTTTTGCCCCCGAATAAGTGTAACTGAGGGTAGCCGATCCCCCTATCCCGTTGTCGCTTGTTACCTGCGAAACAAGCTGGAACGAAGAGGAGTAATCAATTAAAGGATAAGTGGCTCCTGACCCAAGGGTATATACATTGCTGTTGGACATTGGTAGATAAACCAGATCGGTTTTTGCCCCAAACCCGTCGATAATAGTTTTTATCAAATGGCTTGGGGGCCCGCTGGCAAAAGTGAACAACCTGGAAGTACTTCCGTATTTGTAAAATAACTGATTCCGTCCATCACCGTTATAATCGCCAAAGTTGAAATATATGTCGCTGGCATATTGCATGGTAACAGAAGAAGTATATTCGGAGAGATTAAAACCATTGCCCGTACTAAGGGCTACATTTATCCGGTTGTAACTGTTTCCCGTACTGGTACCCCTTCCCACCAAGACAACGTCTGTTTTCCCGTCAGCGTTTACGTCCCTGGCAAACATCCGGTTGTTATAAGTATAAATATCGAAGTTATTAAAAGCTGTTTCCGTTCTGGATTGAAAACCACCGTCAGCTAAAGTCAGTATATAAGAAGTAGAGGTTGGAGACGTTCTTTTGAGTATGTCAATGTTCCCGTCGCCGTTGTAATCGCCAAACAAAAGGAAATCACTATTGTCGATGTTCGTTCCGGAGTAAGTTTCTATTAATTTGTCGCTTGTCCCTTTAAACTCATAAATTTTATAACCGCTGCTAAAAAGCACAAGCAGGTCGGAACACCCATCGCCGTTAAAATCAATGATCCGGTTGTGCATCCCTATGTCGATAACATAGTAATCGCCAAACGACGGGATCGAAGCGCTGTAAATAGACTGCCCGGAATAGGTGTAGAGGTACCAGGAGTTGCTTGTATTGTGGAACATAAACTCCAGTTTCCCGTCGCCGTTGTAATCAACCACATCCAGACGTTCATTGTTATAGCACAAATAATATGAGGAAGCCCTTGTAAAAGTCTGTCCTGTTGACTGATAAAGATAGTAGTATTTTTTATTGGGATATTGTGAATCGGGATGTTTTTCCTGCATCATTAAATCAGTTTTTCCGTCGCCGTTAAAATCCCGTACCAGAAAAGTTTCAAAATATGAATTTAAGTTCCCCTCCGTTTTATAAACCATGCTTCCGGAGGCATTAGTGAGGTATAATTTCCATTTGTCGCTTGAAGTATATGATGTTTTCTGGGGCACAACAACCATATCTTCCCGTCCGTTGCCGTCAAAATCACCTATATAAAGTAATTCAGATGATGTGGAACCGGTATAATAGGTTGTTTGGGTAAACTGGTCTGTTTGGTCTGTCCATGCAAAAACGGTAGGGTTAAGCGCTGCCCCCTGGCTGCTGCTTTCCGTTACTTTCAGCAATTGCGAATAACTGTCCCGCATATAACTGAGGCTATACTTTCTAAAGGTTTGCCCGTTGTTCTTTATCTCAATGTTATCAAGCAATATGTCACGGGTAAATTGTTTTCCTCCATAAGTATAATTAGTTATATCTGTACGGTGTTTGTAGTTAAATTCAACCCTTGCAAAAGGGGCCTGGGAGGTCGAACTGTTGCCCGTATATTCAATCAGCCCTATTGGTAGCTCGTCGTCAGAGGTTATGTAATTGAACGTAATGTAATTGCCATAGCGGTCGGATATCTTGTTCACCTTCCACGATAAGATACATCCGTCGCTTTTCGATATTTTCGAGTTTGCGCTGTTCCCGAACTCATATATCCATCCCGATTTGGTATAAGCGATAAAATACTCCGGGCCTTCGCCGGTTGCCCCATATGCAAGCACTTTTGTAAATTCTTCTATCTCCGTCCTGTACTCACTGCCTGATGCTCCATATGTGCCGCTTGTTACCAGCAAACGTTTTCCATCCATGGCATACTTATCGGTCAAATCCCCGCGGACAGGGTCTGATTTTCCATCGTGATAGATCAATTCATTGATACGGTTGATAGATGAAATCCCCCCTATATTCCAGCCAACCCCCAGAGGCCCGTCTAAAAAACTGCTTATGTAACTTAAACTGATAACCGGCCGGACATTATTTGTCCCTCCGGGCAGCACGATAGGTATATTATAAAAAGCGCTTCCCTCCACATTGAGGGCTCCATTGGTTTTTGCTGCTGCCAGACTGGTATTAATCGAATAATTTGAAGGGTCGATTGCCGTGGAATAAGTAATGTCCCCTGTAATATCCGGAATACTGATTGCAACAATTTCGGCGGTCATCGATCCCCCGTTGGGTGTATAGGAATACCCTGGGGCAAAAGTGATGCTGTTGGTGGCCTGGTGAAGCTGGTTGCCGCTTTCGGAACTGCTCAATAACAGGTCTGCTACCTGGGCAAATACAACAGATTGGCCCATTAGCAATACCAATATGGTAAAGTAAATATTTTTCATTGGTAGATTTCTTTTGGTTGTTATTCTTTAATGATTTTCCATTCCCGTTTTTCCTTTCCTGAGTGTATATTCAAAATGTAGATACCTCCGGGATAAGACGACAGGTTTAGTTCATTGCCAATTTCCTGCGCTTGTTTATGGATCAGCAACCTGCCATGTAAGTCATATACATTTAATATAGCTTCTGTTTCCGATAGGGATGGAAAATCAATTTTTAGTATCCCTTTGGTAGGGTTCGGGTAAATACGTATTTCCTGGTTTCCCAGTTTGTCTTCTACTACTACTTCTTCCTGCTGGTTGCTTTGGGCTGCAATTTCGGCGCTTTTTGACAGGACTATTACCTTTCTTACCTCGCGGTTGCCCGAGGCATCGTATTCAAAGCTGATTTTTGTCTGGGCACCGGCAAATATACAGGATACTAAAACTATGCCCCCTGTTAGGGCGAGAAAAAACAAAAATTTTTTCATTGTGTTTCAATTTAAATGGTTCATAATTATTACCCCCCCTTGATGCTGTACCACAGCGTTTTTAAAGAGGGCAATTCAAATTAAGGTGCTGTTGTTTATTTGCCGGAAATCAATGACACCAATTTTTTGTCCAGTTCATCCAAATGTTTTTTTAACTGGCTGATCTCCTTCTCCTGTTGTTCGATTTTAGCCTGCTGTTCGCTAATTCCCTGGATTATTACCGGGATCAACTGCGAGTAACTTACAAACTTGTTCCCTTTTTCATCTTCCGAGACTATATTCGGGAACAATTTTTCGATATCCTGTGCCAGGAACCCGAAATACTGTTTTTGCGAAGGGTCATATTTATCGTCTTCTGCTTTCGCCCCTTCATGGTTTTCTTTCTTGTAATTGTACTTTTTTGCTTTCAGCATCATCAATTCGTTCAAACAATTACCAATGTCGGCAATATTTTCTTTTGCGCGTTCATCGCTAATTGTGAAGGCATTACCACTGCCATCGAGGTACCATTTTTCTACCATACCGTCCTCGTCGTAAACCCTGAGTAACCTGCTTTGGTCGCCCGGGCTGTAAATTACCGCAAAATCGCCATCGCAATAAAATCCGGAACTTTCAGACCTGTTCTGCTCCAGCAAAAAACCCGGCGAGGTAGTGTTGGGGTTAAAATCGAAACCGTTTGCCTGGCCCAACGTGCCCATGTCTGTAACGTGGAGGGTAGAATAGGTATTCACTTTTAGTGACCCATCGGTTATTACCTGAATTTGTGCAAATACATTGCAAACAAACAAACCCAATAGGGTAGATAATACAATCTTTTTCATAACTTTGAAGTTTTAGTGTAGCCTCATGGGGTGCCGCCCGGCTACGTTATTAATAATTATTAGTGAAAGCCCTGGTATTTATCGTCAGGGTTTTTTTATATTCTTTTGTAAGTATGAACGTTGTTACCGGAAACCTGCCCTGATCCTTATAAACCAGGATCCTTTTTCTACCGAAAAGAAAGGGTACAGACTGTAACATTTCTAACTCTTCCCGGCATGATTACCGCGAGACTAGTACAGGTGAGTGGTATTTTTTCATTTTTTTAATCCAATAATTCCTCGTGGCTTGCCACAGGGTTTCCTTATATTCTCCCCTGATTTTCATGGGAGCTGTCAGTCGTATGACTGACAGAGGGGTGAAATAATGAAAATTCGGTTTTCAGCTTTTTTGCTGAAATAAAATTGGCGTAATACTCCTTGGCTCTGCCACGGGGATAGTCAACTTTAAGAATTTTCTTTATTCTCATAAGAACGCAATAAACAAAACCATTGTCACGACAGCGGTCATCAACAAGGCTTTGGCAAACAGTGCCGGGAAAACCGGTATCAATTAAGCTATAAGGAAAAATAAAAATCAGAAAGTTTTAACCATCCATAAATTTTTCCCTTCAACAGCCCCAAATCCCGGTATCTTTATTGCCCAAGCTTATTGTTTAATTTTTCAACCAGGCAATAATTGCCTTTGTTTGAAAAACGGGTTTGTTGCCCGGGCTTTTTAACTTTAAAGA
>JBKDZK010000502.1:0-1752 GCA_047971205.1 Draconibacterium sp. | reverse complement strand
GGGCAACTGTCAAACAATTTTACAAAACAATTACTAACTTTAGAGCAAAACAAAAATGAACAAAAAAGCAAAAACCGCAACAAACTGGCTGGCCGCAGCGGTGTTCCTGGCCGCCCTGGCCCTTAACGCAAAAGTTACGCTCGACGACCCCTTTGTGCTATTGAGCGATGAAGCGGTGGCGCAGACAACGACCGGCAGCGGTAATGACGGCTATGAAACAAAAGAAATAAAAGTAGGGGACAATTTGAAGGAGACTGCAACTATCGGAGGCAACATTTATACCCGGACATGCAAATTCAGGGAAACGTCGTGTTCAGGAGAAGGGAGCATAGACTGCACCCCAGGCTTATATACTTACAGTTGCACCCCATGGAAAAAACAGGAGTAGAGAGCAAATGCCACGTTATATCCACATTTTAATTTTAGGTTGCATGAGGGCCGTATTTGCCTTACTGTTCTTTTCCCTTACCGTATTCTCTTTTGCTTGTAAAAAAAGCAAAAGGGCACCTTTGCTATCGCCTCATAGTATTAGTTTTAAGGATAAAATTGGATTGGACAGTTCTTTGTGTCCCCATTTTTTTAAACAAAAGAGGGTCATTGTATTGGAAACAACCGAAGCATCTTTGATCTCGCAGATCAACCGTATTGTCGCTTTTGAAAACAGATACTATATATTAGATAAAAGGTCAAAATCTATCTATGTATTCGGTGAGGACGGAAGTTTTTTTAAGAGGATAAGGCGTATCGGCAGGGGACCGGGAGAATACATCAATTTAACCGATTTTACTGTTGACCCACAAAACAGGCGGTTGGTACTGCTGTGCGAAATTCCTAATTCGCTTATATACATAGACTTGGATGTCAATTTTATTGGACAGGAGTTTAAGAAAGAACTCGATCTTTATATTTCTTCAGATAGCAGTTCTATGTATTTTGCCTCGTTTTTGCTCAAACCAAAAGGGAAACATATCCGCATAGAGGATGGTGCTAAATCTCGGTTGTACCTGGATTATGAAGACTATATTTTCAATAAAGACTTCTATGGGCCACATCCGAACATCATCAGCAGCAACAATATTTATTTCTTTAAAGTTTACGACAACCAAATTTACAGACTTACAGAAGGCGGGGCTGAACCAGCTTATCTGATTGACATGGGCAAAAGGTTCTTAGATATCGACTTTGTCAAAGGGCACGACATAGATGCCATATTGACATCGGTAACGGACAACGAGATTTATCGGATCAGCGACTTTAGGGAGAGCAATAAGTATATTGTTTTTAGCACATATCCGTATCGAAGAATTGCCATTTACGATAAAACCCTGAAACGCGGGAAATTGATTTCGGAGTTTTATGACCCCGAAACAGGATTATGTTTCAACGACTTTATAGCACATGACGGGAAAGGGGAGGAAATGATGTTTTTGTTCCTGGCGTCAACTTTCAAAAGCTATGTGTTGAACAACGAAAAGAACAAATCTGTCGAAGTGCCCAACAAATATCGGGTGTTGGCCAACAATATCGATGAAAACGACAATCCTATACTGATGATTTATACCCTTAAATAACAATGTGAAGAAATATGCCGTTTTTTGATCAATTGATACGTGCAACAACATCAAACCATAGTCAAACAATTGCCGGGCAACTGTCAAACAATTTTACAAAACAATTACTAACTTTAGAGCAAAACAAAAATGAACAAAAAAGCAAAAACCGCAACAAACTGGCTGGCCGCAGCGGTGTTCC
>JBKDZK010000501.1:0-12168 GCA_047971205.1 Draconibacterium sp. | reverse complement strand
CTAGCTACAAGTTTGTTTATTGAACATTGGATATTGATTATTGAAAATTCAATCTATTAAACAATGCTGAAATGCTTTAATGCTTTAATGCGAAAATAAGCTGCAAGCTATTAGCTGCGAGCTGCGAGTTATTGGATATTGGAAATTCAATCCGTCAGTCCATCAGTCCTTCAATCCCTGAATACTGCGACTGCTCTCTGAACTCTGAACACTAAACTCTGAACTTTACTACTACTCACCGCTCCCCTTTCCACTCAAGCAAACCATCCACACGGGAAATAACTTTCCGGTTGTCGATGTACCAGCGAAGCACCTCGCGCATTTTTTCGGGTTTTCCCTCCAGGCGAAAGATCAGGTCATCGAGCCTGCACGGCGATTCAAGTATTTTGGCAATCTTTTTACCGATGGATTTGAACTCGAAGGCAGAGATTTCCATTTGTTTCATCGCTTTGCACACATCGCAAATTCCACAAGGCGCTGCATCGTCTTCCCCAAAATAATCCAGCAAAATCTGGCTCCGGCACTCCGACGAGCTTCCCGCATAATGCAACACTGAGTCAATGCGTCCGGCATACTCTTTTTTTCGTATGTCGTAGTTCTCTTTCGAAATTTTGAGGCGGTCAGTTGTCACCCTTTCCTTGCTGAAATAGATAAACGGCGTCTGGCTGCGGGGCACATAATCGATCACATTCGATTTCCGCAAATGTTTCAGGTAATTGAAAACACTCTCCCGGTCGATTCCGGCACGTTTGGCCAGCAATTCTTCATCGATCGACACATAGCCGGTAAACAAACCGGTGTACGAGCGAAGCAGCAATTTTATAAAATCGTCGAAAACCGAGTTCGCCACCTGGTATTTATACAATTCGTCGCGCGAAACCACAAACGATACCCGCGAAGGATTGTCCACTTCTTCGGTAAATTCGAGATAACCTTCGCGTTGCAATATTTTCAGACTGCTGTAAACCATGGCTTGCTGAAATTTGTAAGCCTGCGCGAAAACCTGCAAGCCAAACTCGTAAGTCATTCCCTTTCCGTAACCCACCGCCACCTGAAAATAATTGCAAAGCGCATCGTAAATACGCTTAATGTTGGGAATTTCGGGAAAAGCAGTCGCAACATGCTTTTTTAGTTTTGTCCGGTCGGCATTGTTGTAAAGCAACACCGCCGCCGACTTTTTGCCATCGCGGCCCGCACGCCCGGCTTCCTGGTAATAAGCTTCCAGCGAATCAGGTGCATCGATGTGGATCACAAAACGCACGTCGGGTTTGTCGATCCCCATCCCAAAAGCATTGGTGGCCACAATCACGCGCGTTTCACCTTTCAGCCAGGCATCCTGCCGCGCACTGCGCACCAGGTTGCTTAGTCCTGCATGGTAGTAACTGGCCGATATTCTTTCTTTTTTCAGGAAATCGGCCACCTCGCGGGTCGCTTTTCGGTTGCGCACATAAATCACCCCCGAGCCTTTCACTTTCTGAAGTGTTCTTAATAAGTAGCCGTTTTTATCTTCCACCTGCCGTACGAGGTAAGCCAGGTTCTCCCGCTCAAACGACATTTTTTGCAGATTCTTTTCAGCAAATCCCAGTTTTTCCTGAATATCATCGGCCACCCGCGGAGTGGCGGTAGCTGTTAAAGCCAGCACCGGCACACCTTTCAAGGTTTTCCTTACTTCAACAATGTTGAGGTAACTCGGTCTGAAATCGTAGCCCCACTGCGAAATACAATGCGCCTCGTCAACAGCCAGCAGGTTGATGTTCATTTGCTCCAGCCGCTCCAGGAAACGTTCGGAGTTCAACCTTTCGGGCGAAACATACAAAAACTTGTAATCGCCCCACACCGCACTGTCGAAGGTCAGTTTGATCTCCCGTTTCGACAAGCCGCTGTGAATGGCCAGCGCTTTAATGCCTTTGCGGTTCAGGCTCTCCACCTGGTCTTTCATCAGTGCAATTAAAGGCGTTACCACTAAACACATCCCCGGTTTCGACAAGGAAAACACCTGGAAAGTCACCGACTTCCCCCCGCCGGTAGGCATCAGTCCGAGCGTATCTTTTCCGCTGGCCACCGACTCAATAATCTCAAGCTGCAAGGGCCTGAAATCGGGATAACCCCAGTACTTGGTCAATATTTGATGGTATGTACTCATTCAATAGTGGGCAAAATCATCTTTCGGTTAACGCATCCAGGCGAAATCTCTTGCTTGTTTTATGTGATTTAATTTTTTTTTTACGTTCGAATATCACACTCAAAATTTGCATGTCCTTTCGCGGGCAAATCATCTTTCTGAATCGACGTAAGCCAATTGCCATGCTCATTTCATACAAATTAAGAAATCATTTCAGGTATTAACAATTTTTATTGTTCAAAATAATTCCACGATGAAATTAAGTGCCAGCAGTCTGCTATTTTTTTGTAGTTTTGCGCATTAAAATAATTCATAAAAAAGATTGCCATGTCGTTTATTGAAGACAAAATCCAATTTGAAGGACTCACCTTCGACGATGTTCTTTTACTTCCCGCATACTCGGAACTTTTACCACGGGAAGTTGATCTCACCTCGCACTTCTCACGTAATATAATGATCAACACACCCATTTTGTCGGCAGCGATGGATACCGTTACCGAACACAAAATGGCCATTGCGATTGCCCGTGAAGGCGGAATTGGAGTGATTCACAAAAACATGGGAATTGAGGAGCAGGCGCACCAGGTAATGACGGTTAAACGTGCCGAAAACGGGATGATCTACGACCCGATTACCATTACCGCAGAAAAAAAGGTAAAAGATGCGCTCGACCTGATGGCCAAATACAAAATCGGGGGTATTCCGGTAGTGGACGGACATGGCTACCTGGTAGGGATTGTTACCAATCGCGACCTTCGTTTTGAAAAAAACATGGGCCGTCCGATTTCGGAAGTGATGACCAAAGACAACCTGGTTTCCACCACCGACTCCACTCACCTGGAAAAAGCAGCAGACATTCTGCAACAATACAAAATTGAGAAGCTGCCCGTAGTGGATAAAAACAACAAACTGATCGGGCTGGTAACTTACAAGGACATCACCAAAGCCAAAGACAAACCGCTGGCTTGCAAAGACGAAAAAGGCCGTTTGCGTGTGGCTGCCGGAGTTGGAATTGCCGGAGACACCATGGAACGTGTGGATGAACTGATCAAAGCCCAGGTGGATGCCCTGGTGATCGACACCGCTCACGGATATTCAAAAGGTGTGCTTGACATGCTACAACGAATAAAATCGAAATACCCTGAGAAAGACATTGTTGCCGGAAACATTGGTACTGCCGAGGCTGCCATTGCATTGGTGAAAGCCGGTGCCGATGCGGTAAAAGTGGGTATCGGTCCCGGATCGATCTGTACCACCCGTGTAATTGCCGGAGTTGGTATTCCGCAACTTTCAGCTATTTACAATGTATCAAAAGCCATCAAAGATTCGGGAGTTCCGATTATCGGTGACGGTGGTATCCGTTACTCGGGCGACATTGTAAAAGGATTGGCAGCCGGTGCCGACTCAATCATGGCCGGTGGCTTGTTTGCCGGTGTGGAAGAATCACCGGGCGAAACCATCCTTTTCCAGGGAAGAAAATTCAAAGCTTACCGTGGAATGGGTTCGGTGGAAGCCATGCAGCAAGGTTCGAAAGACCGCTACTTCCAGGACATGGAAGAAGACATCAAAAAACTAGTGCCGGAAGGTATTGCCGCCCGCGTTCCGTTCAAAGGTTCGCTTTACGAAGTGCTTTACCAGCTGATCGGTGGTTTGCGTGCCGGTATGGGTTATTGCGGTGCTCAAAACATTAAAGCATTGCAGGAAGCCAGATTCACCCGCATCTCGAATGCAGGTGTTGCAGAAAGCCATCCGCACGATGTAAGTATTACGCGCGAAGCGCCCAACTACAGCAGCCGTTCTTAAGAGCGCTGCTGTAACGATATACCTGGCAGTTTGTACCGCTTAAACCTTGAATAAATGTATCGGGTCATTGTTTTATGCCTTTTAATTTTGAGTGCCGCATTTCAGTTGCAGGCACAAGATGATCAAACCCTGCTGACCATCGACGGGAAACCGCTTGGCAAGGCTGAATTCGAATACATTTATCAAAAAAACAATACCAACGTTTACGCTGATTCCGAGAAAAAAACACCGGAAGAGTACCTGCCTTTGTACATCGATTTTAAACTGAAAGTGACCGAGGCCGAAAGACTGAAGATGGATACCAGCCGCGCGTTTATCAACGAACTGGCAGGTTACCGCAAAGAGATTGCGGCGCACTACCTTACTGATATCAACTTTGAAGAAAAACTGGTACACGAAATGTACCGGAGAATGACTCAGGAGGCAGATGCCAGTCACATCTTGCTGCGTGTTGCCGAAAATGCCTCGCCCGAACAGGAGCAAAAGGCACTCGAAAAAATCAGCACGGTTCGTCAGGAAATTCTCAGCGGAAAAGATTTCGATGAAGCGGCTGTGGAGTATTCCGAAGATCCTTCGGCCAAAGACAACAAAGGCAACCTGGGTTATTTCTCAGCTTTTACAATGGTTTATCCGTTTGAAAATGCCGCCTATTCAACACCTGTCGGGGAAATTTCGGAACCGGTTAGGAGTCAGTTTGGGTATCACCTTGTGAAAGTCAACGACATTCGCCCCAACAAGGGAGAGATTTTGGTGGCGCACATCATGAAAAGCGTGCCTGCCGATGCCAGCGAAGAAAAGAGAAATGCGCTGAAAGCACAGATCGACTCCATTTATGTGCAACTTAAAAACGGAGCCGACTTTGCCGAGCTGGCCCAAAAAGAATCCAACGACCGGCGCACGGCGGTAAAAGGTGGTGAAATGCCCCGTTTTTCAAGAGGACGGATTATTGCGCAATTTGCCAACCCGGCCTTCGACCTGAAAAACATAGGCGATATTTCAGACCCCATCGAAACTCCGTTTGGCTATCACATTATCAAAAAACTGGATCAATTCCCGGTGGCGCCTTTCGAGGAAATCAAAAAGGAGATTGAAACACGCATCTCGCGCGATCGGGAACGCCGGACCTCCAGCGAAAAAGTTTTTGTGGAAAAGCTGAAAAAGGATTACAACTTTTCGGAAAACAATTCATCCAAACAATCATTGACCGGGAAAAGCGTAGGTTCGGAAGATCTGCCGGCTGGTTTAGTGTTGTTTTCCATCGACCAAAGGAATTATACCACAAAGGATTTGCAAAAGTGGCTTTCTGAGCAAAAAATAAATTCGGGCCTGCTTCTTTCATACTACAACGAATGGGTGGATGCTGAGATCATCGCACTCGAAGATTCAAAACTGGAAGACAAGTACCCGGATTTCAGGTACCTGATCCAGGAATACCACGACGGTATTCTGCTGTTCAATATTTCGCAGGAAAAAATCTGGAACTTTGCCAGTGAAGATTCTACTGGCCTACAGCAGTTCTACGGGCAACTGAAAGACAAACAAATGTGGAAAGAGCGCTTCAAAGGCAGCATTATTACCTGCAAAAGCGAGGAAGTACGGGAGCAGGCTGATAACCTGCTGGGTGCCGGTCTGAGCGTGGAAGAAGTGGCCGAACATTTAAATACCAACGGAGAAGTGTTTACCTTCGAAACCGGCGCCTGGGAAGAAGGATCAAACCCGGTGGTGGATTATTATGTTTGGAACGGAAGCGAGCCCGAAAATTTTAACAGCCTCACTACCTTTATCTGAGGCGACATAGTGGGTCCCGAGCCTAAGTTACTCGATGAAGCCCGCGGGCTTTACATTTCAAACTACCAGCAATACCTGGAAGAAAAATGGCTAAAGGAACTCAGGGTGAGATACAAAGTAAAAGTGAACCGAAAAGTATTAAAAACGATTGAAGGTGTTTAAAACAAGCTTGCTATATGGGTTGATTTTGGGTGCGTTCGTTTTTATGAATGCCTGTTCGGAAGCGCCCCGCGAAGAACCGGTGGCACAGGTTGGCGACCGCTTTCTGTACAAATCAGACCTGCTCAAAATATTTCCGGGAAATGCCACTAAGGAAGACAGCATTTTAATTGCAACTGACTACATCAACAAGTGGGTAAAACAGGAGTTGATGATCCAAAAAGCCAACGAAAACCTTAGCCCCGGGCAAAAAGACGTTACCCGTGAGTTGGAAGAATACCGCAACTCGCTGATCATTTTCCGCTACAAAAACGAGTTGATGCAGCAACGCATGGACACCGTGGTAACTCCCGAACAGATTGAACAATATTACGAGCAAAACAAAACCACCTTTAATCTCGACCGAAGCATTGTAAAGGGCGTTTACGTGCGCATTCCGCAGGAACTGGCGAACGTGGAAGTGCTAAAAACCATGGTGCAGGATATGACCGACGAAGGCCAGAGTGTTTTGCGCGATTACTGCACGCGTTATGCGAAAAACTTTGAAATCGCCACCAACTGGATCGACTTCAAAGTTCTAAACCGGAACCTGCCTGTTCCGATTGATGAACCCGAGACTTTTTTGAGGAATAACAGCATGAAAGAGATGACCGACGAAGATTATTATTATCTTGTCAGCATTCTCGACTACAAACTAACAAACGATTTGGCTCCCCTCGAATTTGTGGAAAACGACATAAAGAATCTAATTTTGAACCAGCGCAAGATCAAATTCCTGCGCGAAGTGGAAACCAATATCTACAAAGAAGGAGAACGACAAAAGAAATTTAAAATTTATGATACAGCTATCAACAATGAATAAAATGCAAAAGATTTTTGGAGCGTTTTTGCTCACGTTTTTTCTCATAGGAAGCGTTGCTGCACAAGACAAAGTAATCGACCAGATTGTGGCCGTTGTGGGCGGAAATATTATTCTGAAGTCCGATATCGAGAATATGAATATTAGCCAGCAGGCACAGGGAATTACCTCGGAAGGCGACATGAAATGCGAGATTCTCGAACAATTCCTGATCAACAAACTGCTGGTTGCCGAAGCCGAACTGGATACCCTGATTACGGTTACTCCCAGCGAAGTAAACCAGCAAATGGACGGAACACTGCAAATGTACATTGCCCACTTTGGCTCGGAAAAAGCCGTGGAAGCCTACTTTAAAAAGCCGATTGCTTCGGTTAAGGCCGACATGCAGGAATCGATCCGCGAACAGCTGCTGAGCCAGAAAATGCGCAATAAAATTGTTGAAAACGTAAGCGTTACGCCATCCGAAGTGCGTTACAATTACAGAAGCCTGACAAAGGACGAGGTTCCAACCATTCCTACTCAGTATGAATATGCTCAAGTAACCATTCAGCCCAAAATTGACCTGGAAGAAGAAAACCGCGTGAAAGCGCAACTCCGCGATATCAAAAAAAGGATCGAGAACGGTTCAAGCTTTGCTGCCATGGCGGTTATTTATTCCGAAGGCCCTTCGGCAAAAGACGGAGGCGTGATTGGTTATTCAGGGCGTGCCCAACTGGACCCGGCTTATGCGGCAGCTGCCTTCAACCTAAAAGGCGACCAGGTTTCAAACGTGGTAAAGAGTGCTTTTGGCTACCACATCATCCAGTTGGTTGACAAGCAGGGCGCCAAAGTGAATACCCGTCACATTCTGATGAAACCCAAAGTTTCGGTGGAAGCCAAGGAACAGGCCAACAACCGTCTCGACAGTCTGGCCAACATGATCCGCAAAGACGAGATCAGTTTCGACCAGGCCGCAGCCATGTTCTCTTTCGACAAAAACAGCCGCAACAACGGTGGTGTGGCGATCAATCCCAACACCATGTCGTCGAAATTTGCAGTGGAAGAACTCGACGGCGATGTAAGTAAAATTCTAACCGGGATGAACCTCAACGAAATTTCAAAACCTTTTGAAACCATCGATGCCGAAAACCAGCAAACGATTTATAAAATCATAAAGCTCACCAACCGGATTGATGCCCACAAAGCCGATCTTCAGAATGATTATCAAACGCTGGCAGAAATGTACTTACTAAAGAAAAAGGAAGACACACTGGAGAAATGGATTGCCGAGCGCCAGTCGCAGACTTATATTCGTATCGACAATACTTACGCCAACTGTAACTTCAAATTTGATCACTGGATTAAGTAACACCTGAATAAAGCCCATGGAATACAAAAATGATGTTGCTGCGCTGGATGCCCTGCGCGAAAAGTTTAACGAGCTAAAAGCGGAGATTAAAAAGGTCATTTATGGCCAGGATGCAATCATTGATCAGGTGCTGGTATCGCTGTTCAGCCGGGGCCACGTACTTTTGATCGGTGTACCGGGACTGGCAAAAACCCTGCTGGTTACCACCATCGCCAAAACGCTGGGCTTGAAATACAACCGTATTCAGTTTACTCCCGATTTAATGCCTTCGGATATTATTGGTACGGAGATTCTGAACAACGAACGCAACTTCAAATTCATACAAGGGCCTATTTTTGCCAACATTATTCTGGCCGATGAGATCAACCGTACGCCTCCCAAAACGCAGTCGGCCTTGCTGGAGGCAATGCAGGAACGCGCGGTAACCACTGCCGGACAACATTTCGACCTCGACAGGCCGTTTTTTGTGCTGGCTACCCAAAACCCGATCGAACAGGAAGGAACCTATCCCCTTCCCGAAGCACAGCTCGACCGTTTTATGTTTTCGGTGTGGCTCGATTATCCCAAACTGGAAGACGAGCTTACCATTGTAAAAAACACCACTTCTACGCTCGATGCAAAACCCAACACGGTTATTTCGGGCAAAGAGATCATGTTCTTCCAGGAACTGATCCGCAAAATACCGGTAAACGACAATGTGCTGAAATATGCCGTTACGCTGGCAGCCAAAACAAGACCGGGCACCGAAACTGCCGCCGAAGTTTCCACGCATTACCTGAAATGGGGAGCCGGGCCAAGAGCCTCGCAGTACCTGGTTCTGGGCGCGAAAGCACATGCGGCACTGCGCGGAAAATATTCACCCGACATAGAAGACGTGAAAGCCATCGCTCCTTCGATTCTGAGGCACAGAATCATCAAAAACTACAAGGCGGAAGCCGAAAATATTTCCATCGACGACATCATTGCGAAACTGCTTTAATGCAAAAATTCCATCACAATACAGCTCAGGTTCAAAAACCCGCATCAATCTTCCTTGCTTTAGGAATGCTGCTGCTTTTTACGCTTTCTGCACATTCGCAGGAGAAGAAGAAAGTAGATATTCTCCGGGCCGGATCGCTGGAACAAAGTCAGAGCATTGCCAATGCACAACGCCTGCTTGACAGTGTGATTATCCGGCACGAAAACATATTAATGTACTGCGACAGCGCCTACACTTACGAAGGCACAAACCGGGTAGATGCTTTTGGCCATGTGCACATTAACCAGGGGGATACTTTGCACCTTTATGCGCGAAAAGTTTTTTACGATGGCGACCGAAGCTTTGCGCAGGCCATCAACAACGTAAGGCTCGAAAAAAGGGAAATCACCCTGTACACCGACACGCTTGATTATGATATGAACCTCAACATTGGTTATTACGATTGCTCCGGAAAAATTGTAGATAGTACAAACACCCTTACCAGCAAAATTGGCCAGTATTATTTAAACGACGATGTAGTTCATTTTACCGACAGCGTGGTTGGCTTTAACGAAAAATACACGCTGAACAGCGAAGACATAAGATACAACACCCAAACCGAATTAATCGAATTTTCGGCGCCAACAACCATTCAGGATTCATCAAATACCTTGTATGCCGAAGAAGGTTGGTACAACACACTAACCGGGGATGCCGACCTGAATAAAAAACCAAAAATTTATAACGAAACCCAGTTCCTGAGTGCAAAGAAAATTACTTCGAACAAAACAAGCGGGGATACCCATGCTTTTGGGAATGTGTATCTTGAAGATTACGAAAACCACAGTATTGTTCAGGGACAAAAAGTAGATTACAACGAAAAAACGGAAGTTGCTGTGGTTACTGATTCTGCTGTTTTCATTTCCTACAGCCCAACCGACAGTTTATTCCTGCATGCCGACACACTACAAACAATGCCCGATACGATAGAAGGCGAAAACATAGTAAAAGCCTATTACGGCGTTCGGTTTTACCGGAGCGATGTACAGGGCGTTTGCGACTCGATGATCTATTTTACAAAAGATTCAACCGTGGAACTGCACAACAACCCGGTTTTGTGGTCGGGCATACAACAGTTAAGCGCCGAAAACATTAAAATGATACAACACACCAATGCGCCCGACGAATTGCGCCTGTACAGTAACAGCTTTATTATTTCGGAACAGGACACCGGCATGTTCGACCAGATTAAGGGCAAGAACATGGTGGGCTATGTAAAAAACGGGCAGCTCGATTACATTGATGTGGATGGAAACGGCCAGACCCTTTATTACGCCAGGGAAAAAGCAGAAATAATAGGGTTGAACCGGGCCGAAAGCAGTAACATTTCCATTCGCTTTCAGGACGGAAAGATCCACAAAATTGCCTTCCAGAAACAACCCGAAGGCGAACTGACTCCTTTGGCCGATGTAACGGAGAACAACAAGAAGCTTTCAAATTTTAACTGGCAGATCGAATTAAGGCCGGTTTCGAAAGACGATATATTTCGTAAAACAGAAAAGGTAAAACCCGTAGTGGAAGAGCCCAAAAGAGCGAACGCCAAAGCGCCAACAGGACCGGGGGTACGGTAGAAACACAACGCGAGGGTATTTTTCCTTCATCTGATCAAAAAAAGGAACAAAACTACCGGGCACTGGCTACCGAAATGAAGCTTTCAATTATTTGCAGGAACTGCTCTTGCCACCAGGATTGCTTTGCGCCGGCCTGCAACCAACAATCCGGAACAAAAAGCAGGCTGTTGCAAACCTGCAGGGGCCTACCTTTTTCAAAATAATTCTTCCTGCATATTTGCAGGAGCCTTTCCTTTCGGTCAGGTTGGTTTCCGCAAATATGCAGCTAACAATCTTAAGCGCCGGGTAGTCAGTCGCAAGTTTGCGAGAGCCTGCATTTCAGCAAATTAGGTATTTTCAGGCTTTTCATAGAGAGAAACCCTGAACTCTGCCCCCTGAACCCTGAACCCTGAACTCTGAACTCTGAACCCTAAAAAACCACCTTTTCCAAAGTTCGAAACTTTGGAAAAGGTTTGCGCCTGTATTACTTTGTACGGTCAATTAATTCTTTAATTTTTGGAAGAACTGCGCCAAGCGCTTCATTGCCTGTCATCCGATAGTATCCCGGAAGAATTTCAAGCAGGTCTTTTATGGCTTGTTCCAAACCGCCGCGTACGGCAGTCATCGAACTTATTTTTTCCAAAGCAGTTTGGTGGTCGAGTTGCTCCTGTCGCAATACATCAAATTCGTTTTGCGAGGTGTTCAGCAAATCAACATAATCGGTCATGCCCAACAAGGCCACCCTTTCGGCTTGTTTACCGGTCAATTCCTTTAGCAGGGTTTTTACCAGGGCCGATTGTTTGTCGTAGCCTTCGCGGTATAATTGCCACCCCACTTTTGCAATTACTTTTTCCAGTTCAATGGCAGCTTCCAGCATTTCGGTATTGGGATGCAACAGGTAGGCCTGTGTTAAATACTTTATGCCCCGAAACAGGTTATCGCGTTTCAGATCGGCAGCCGACAAGGCTTCGGTTTGTTGCTGTGCCACCTGTTTGCCAATGGCATCGGCGGCAGTTTCAACACATACGTTAAGCGCCTGCTTAAACGGATCGTAAATAACCGTAACGGTAGTGCCCAGCGGTTCGAGCAAGGCATCCAAACTTTGGGCAAACGACAACAGTTCAGCATTGGTAAGCCCCGAAAGATTAAATGTTAACATCATAATTTATTGGTTTTAAGTGGGTATTTGCGGGCGTGCTTTGGGCAGCCCGGTTAATTGTTTTTTAGTTGAATTTTTGTTTACGTAATAAAGTCCTTCAAGGTTTTGAAACCCTGAAGGACTAGTTTTTATCCTTCCCCTCTGGGGAGCTTAGGAGGGGCCTATTTCTGCACCACCAGTTTCCCGGTTAGTATTTTATCCTTGTATTTTACACGAACCATATACACACCTTCTTTCCAGCTTTGGGTATTAATGGTAACACTGTTGCCCTTTAGTTTTTGTTTTTTAAGTTTCAGGCTTTGCATACTGTTGTACACCTCAAGGTCCCACTCAGCATTTTCGTCGAAAGTAGTTTCGGTGGA
>JBKDZK010000500.1:0-2022 GCA_047971205.1 Draconibacterium sp. | reverse complement strand
TGCAGAAACCTGCACTACCGGAGCAGCGACTTTTATTCGATCATCGATGGCCGCGAGCATAAAAGTCTGTGTTCCTCCGCCCGAGCCACCGGTAACGCCAATTCTCTCCGGATCCACATCGCCTCTCGAAAGCAGGTAATCCAACACCCGCTGACTGTTGTATGTTTGCAGAACCAGCGCAATCGGAATGTCGTGGGTTACTTGTTTCGAATCGGCAAAACCCACCATATCGTATGCCACCACAATGGCTCCCATGCGGGCAAACGCGGCAGACCGAATCTGAACATCAGCTTTCAAACGCTTGTCTTTCAGGTGCCCGTGCGGACATAAAATGGCCGGATTCTTACTTTTCAATTCAAGCGGGCGGTACAAATTCCCGGTGATGTAAAAACCCGGAAAGCTTTCCATGATGAAATTTTCCACCACATAACCATCCATTTTTCGCGGGTTTGAAATCGTAACGTTCAGGGTTGAAGAACGCTCCGGCATTTGATTCAGTTTCATTCCTTCGATTGTCCCTTTCCGAATCACACTTGCCCGTTTTTCCCACGATTCGCGATCGTTCCATGATTGGGCAAATTCTTTCATTTTCAGATTGGCCTCGTCTTCGGTCCAGTGCCGCCCCTGGCACAGCATGTTCTCCTGGGCTTTCATTCCGGGTGTCAACGCCAGCCAAAAAGCAGCCAGCAGAACCAGTGTTTTGTACGTTTTTCTATTCATCAGTTGGTTTATTTTAGTTCTTCTAATCTTCAATTATTCCGAGGTAGCGGGCTTCCCAATACGGCCAAAGCCAAAATACGGGCTCACGCACCTGTGCCGGATTTCCCTGAACAGCGGCCCACGGATTTTTATCCCATCGAACCGTAGCCCGGATACTGGCCGGCGGCAACTCGCTGATCTGCACCTCTTCCAAAATCGGTTTTCGCACCATCTGCACATCTTCCCGAAGTGTATGATCGATGTGCCAATCCACCAAATCAAGCGGCGCATCTTTTAGGAAATCGATGGTTTGCTGCACGTTTATTTTTTTCCCGGTCACAAAAGTGTACACCAAATTATTGTACAAGTTCTCTCCTTCCGTTTGTTTTTCCATCCATTCATCCATTAAATTTTCATAAAAAGATTTCAATTCCGGATCGGTTTCATACTTGATCAGCATCGGAAAAAGATAACCTTCCATCGTCAGGTCGAAATAAATCTGCCAGGCCGGGTTCTTACGGTTCAAACGGGATGCATTATCCAGATATCCTTCTTCATCGATCAATCGCCGGTATTCGGTTTCGTACTTTTCATTTCCGGTGATGTGTGCCGCAAATTTCAAATACGCCAGCAGTTCAACAGAATTCTGGCTTCGTTCCGACGACCAGTCGGGATCGCGGTTTAGTTGTTCCGGCGACCAAACCGCCCAACGTGTGTGCTCTCCGTCAATATCGATAAAATTGTAATTATGTTTTACCAGGTAATCCATGATTTTGCTGACATGATCGCGCACCAGTTGCTTTTCTTCATCATCGGCTGCCAATTCATAAAAGTAGAAATAGGCCATCATGTGCCCGTCCATTTCGTCGCTGCTGGTGTCGCCTTTCCAAAGCCACTTGCCGTCGGCTGATTTTCGCCAGCGCTCTTCCACAGGTTTGTACCGGGGGTCGGCAACCAGTGCATCTGCCATCTGGCGTTCGGTATAAGTTCGGTTGGGATCGTGCACCTGCTGCCAGTCAACCGGAACAATCGTGCGCGCAAAAAAGCCAGCGGTTCCGGTAATGGTTTGAAGCTTCACCAGGAAATCAAAAGCTTTTCGGGCCTTCATTTTGGCATCCGGATCGCCGGTGGCTGCATACCGAAAACTTTCCATGGCCAGGTAGCCTCCGGTGTATTCACCATCGTTGTCATCATCGGAATGTCTCCACGTGGAAGTATCTCCCGGAACTTCCAAACGAAGCGGCGCACAAATCCAGGGCTCGCGCATGTGTTTCCGCATCATTTGTGTGTAGAAATTCCGCTCTTTTTCCGCCAGTGTCATCT
>JBKDZK010000499.1:0-9320 GCA_047971205.1 Draconibacterium sp. | reverse complement strand
CACATTGTCGCGGCCACGTATAAAGTCGTTATAGAAAGTATAAGGGTCGTAACCGGTTTTTCCGGCAACACCCGAACCGAAGGCTGACATATCGAAATTCTTGTAATTCAAATCGACACGTAAACCGTATTCCAGTTTTGGGAGCAAGGTTCCGAGAAATTTTTGGTCGAGCGAATTGATTTCGTCGTCATTGTTCAAATCAGCCCAACGAATACGCCCCGGCGCTGCACCAACCTGGTCGGCATGTGCATCGACTTCCGATTGGCTTTTGAAAATCCCATCGGCAACGTATCCAAAAATCGAAAGTTCTGAATGGCCGAGCACCGTTTGCTCCGAGTTGCCAGGATAAGCAGTTCTTACTTCTTCCGGCAGCTCGGTAATTTTATCGGCAAAATGGCTGGCACTACCGGCAATCTCGTATGAGAAGTCGTTGTTTACTTGTTTTCTGTAGCTTAACGCAAATTCCCATCCGGTATTTTTTTTGGTGGCTCCGTTAAGGAATTGTAACTGTCCTTCGCCTAAAGCAGAAGCAACAGGAGGCTGAATCAAAATATCGGTTGTTTTGCGGGTGTACCAGTCGAATGCGCCTACCAATTGACTGTCGAAAAATCCGAAGTCGATACCCAGGTTCAGTTCGTCTGTAGTTTCCCATTTTAAGGCAGGGTTTCCGGCTTGTACTGATACAAATCCTGAAGGGAGGTTCCCGCTATCTTGTCCGTCTAAAGCATATGCTGAACCGATATTCCAGTAATCGTCGAAAAAATCGTTGTGGAACACCCCATCAACCTGACTGGCCACGGCACCGTAACGAGGCTCAAACAATCCGAGGCTGGCAAAATCACCCACGTCCTGATTGCCCACACGGCCAACTCCGGCGCGGAATTTCAGATTTGAGAGTTTCTCCATATCTGCCATAAACCCTTCCTCGCTCAACCGCCATCCGAAGGTCGCCGCAGGGAAGAAACCGTAACGATTGTCGGCACCGAACCGGGATGAACCATCGCGGCGCAATGTCAACGAAGCTAAAAAGCGCTCATCGTAGTTGTAGTCGATTTTGCCGAATTGAGAGAACAAGCGACTGCTGGTAGCAGTTCCAAAACTATTGCCATTGCTGGTTCCGGCACTCAACACAAAAAACTCTTCGGTTTGTGTTGAAAACCCTTCTTTGTAGCCTGTAAAATCTTGAAAATCATCACTAACGGCTTCAATTCCGAATAAAAAATTAAATTTGCTTTTATCAATATCAAGACTGTACTGCGCTGTGTTAGACCAGGTTAAGCTGGTAAAATCGCTGTTGTAAACCGTTAAGCTGTTTACTGTTCGCGAAATAAAACCATTCGTGAAGGTTGGTTCAATATCTTTATCTTTCACCATTGAATAATCGATACCCAAAGTAGTGCGTAGCACCAGATTTTTAAGCGGTTCAAGTTGTGCAAAAACACTTCCGAACAGGTAACGTCGGTTGGTATTGTCCCAGCGGTTAATGTACTGCATCATTACCGGATTATTTCGGTCGGAATAGCCCGAGCCCAAAGGTCCGCCATAGTTTCCGTTCGCATCTCGCAAAGGTATGGTTGGAGCCA
Source organism: Draconibacterium sp. (assembly GCA_047971205.1). GTDB lineage: Bacteria > Bacteroidota > Bacteroidia > Bacteroidales > Prolixibacteraceae > Draconibacterium. Next base: position 7,737 of record JBKDZK010000499.1, on the reverse strand, counting down.
GGGTAACTGCCAGTCCGGGTGTTGGGGCGCTACCAAGGTCGGGGGTTTCCAGGGTTTCGTTCGACGATACAACCTGTGCATTAATTCCAAATTTCAGGCGGTTATCAAACATACTGGTTTGGCCGTTAATACGGGCAGTAACACGGTCGTAGTTGGTGTATTTCAACATACCGGTATTTTTAATGTAAGCAAGATTTATTAATACCGATGATTTTTCGGTACCTCCCGAAACTGTCAAATCATTACTGATTACAAAGCCTGTTTCGTAAGTTGCATCCTGCCAATCGGTATCTCCGGCCGGCATGTTGGTATCTCCGCCTACATATGGCAGAACGGTTACACTGTTCAGCACCGGACTGTTATAATCACCGTTCCAGTCGAAGCTGTAAATTTCGCCATATCCGCTTGCCGGGTCAACGCCGTCGTTAACCGATGCCTGCCACAAAGCACGGCCACGATCAACTGCATTCAGCATATCGTAACGCTGTGGCTTTTCGCTTTGAACCGAAAAGTTTGAGTTAAACCCAACTTTAACTCCTCCTTTTCTGTCCGATCCGTTTTTGGTGGTAACAATTACAACACCGTTCGATGCACGTGCCCCATAGATAGAAGAAGCCGACGCATCTTTCAATACCTGGACGGAAACGATCGATCCGGCGCTCAATCCCTGGAATACCTCGGGGCGTTTGGTTGGAACACCATCGATAATATACAAGGGGTTGTTGTCGCCCAGTGTATTTACGCCACGAATCAGAATCCGGCTGCTGGTTGCGCTTGGCGTTCCGGTTTTTTCGATATAAAGCCCCGGAACCTGCCCCTGCAAGGCCTGCATGGGGTTTCCTGAACTCAGGCTTACGTTTTCAATTGCGTCCATTTCAACCACTTCAACGGCACCCGTTAAATCGGCTTTTTTCTGAACGCTATAGCCAACAGCCACAACTTCTGCCAAACCTATGGTTTCTTCTTCCATGGTAAGGTTAATAGTTGTTTGTCCGCCTACTACAATTTCCTGCGATTTCATCCCGATAAAAGAAATCTGCAGCACCGCATCGGCACCCGACACCGTAATCTGGTAAACACCATCAAAGTTGGTTATAGTACCGTTTGTTGTTCCTTTTTCGACAATCGTTACTCCGGGTAAAGCCATGCCCGCAGCATCTTTTACATTGCCCGTAATTGCAATTTCCTGGGCAAATGCGAATGTCGAAAACAAACCAAGGAGAATGGGCAGCATTCCTTTAGTCGCTTTTTTTAGGTTGATTCTTTTTATCATAATCAGATAGTTTAATTAAATTGTATTCCTTTCGATAGTTGGTTTGCCAGTAGCTAAAATCTTTTCTATTTTGTCCATGTCATATTTTGGGGTAGCACCAGCTTTTGTAGCTACAAAGGCTCCGGTTGCGCAGGCAAATGCCAGAGCTTCATCAAGGGTTTTACCTTTTATAAGCGAAGAGACCAATCCTGCCAGAAATGCATCGCCTGCCCCAACGGTATCAACTGCATTTACTTTAAAACCGGGGTGTTCGAAGAATTTGCCGTTGCAGTACAACAAAGCGCCTTTTTCGCCTTTGGTTACACACAGCAGCTGGACCCGATATTTCGTGACAAACCATTTTACCAGGTCGTACACGTCTGAGTTTGACTGGTTGTACCAACCGGCAAAAACCTCCAGTTCATCGTCGTTGAGTTTTACCACATCGGTTTTCTCCAGGAGTTTTTCAACTACTTCCTGCGAATCGTAAGGTTTGCGGAAATTTACATCGATCAGTTTCAAGCCATCATAATCCAGCAGGTTCATCAATGTTTCGCGGGTTAACGGATTACGCGAAGCCAGCGATCCATAAATCAGCAAACCTGCCTGTTTGGCTTTTTTCATTAGCGAATCAGTCAGGCGAATATTGTCCCAGGCAACCGGCTCGCAAATTTCGTAGGTAGCGTTGTTGTTTTCATCTAAATGAACCAGTACTTCGCTGGTTGGCAGTTGTTCATCGGTCTGCACTAATGAGGTTGATATTCCAGAATCTTCAAGGAATTTTTTCAGTTCTGCTCCCGGCCCGTCGTTTCCAACACTGCTGGCAATAGTAGCATCCAAACCGATAGCGTTGAGATGAAGCGCCACGTTCATAGGCGCACCTCCGGGTTTTGCCCCGGATGGGAGGCGATCCCAAAGCACCTCGCCAAAACACAGAATTTCGTTGTTATTGATTTGCATTTTGATTGATTTAGAAGCCCCCTAAATCCCCAAGGGGGGATCAGGAACACTTATAATTAGTTTTTGTCATTTTTTATTGTTGCCTCGTTTTATTTATGGAACAAAATCCCTCCCCTTGGAAAGGTTAAGAGGGGCGCATTTCCTTTTGAATTTCCTCTAACGACTTGCCTTTGGTTTCTGGCAATATTTTCCAGGCAAAGAAGAAGTGCAGGACCATCATTACAGCGAAAAAGCCAAATGAGACACCGCCACCGACGGTATTGTTCAGTACCGGGAAGCCCCAGATAAGGGCAGCGGCAAAAATCCAGTGGGTAAAACTTCCCAGCGCTTGTCCCTGCGAGCGTACTTTGTTGGGAAATATTTCTGAGATTACGACCCAAAGCACTGCTCCTTGCGAAAAGGCAAAAAATGCGATGAACCCCATCAGGTAGATCATTACACCGTAGCCGCCAAAGTCGGAGTAGTTGCCGGTAAAAAACGACTTTGAAAGCAGGCCAAGAAACAGCACCATACCAACTGATCCGGCCATAAGCAAGGTTCTTCGCCCGTATTTATCGATGAGGAAAAGCGCTACGAAAGTGAATACCAAATTGGTAGCGCCTACCGAAATGGATTGCAGCAGCGATGCATTGGTGCCAAATCCTGCCATTTCGAAAACCCGGGGGGCATAAATCATAATGGCATTGATACCGGCCAATTGATTGAAAGCAGCTATCAGGATGGCAATCATTATCGGGAAGCGGTTCTCTTTAACGAACAACTTGCCGTGCCCCATGGCTTCCTCTTCTTCAACCGATTGTTTTACGGTGCGTACTTCCTCCTGTGGGTTTTCAGCCTGAATACGCTGAAATATAGTCAAGGCATCACCGGTGCGCCCCTGGTTTACCAACCAACGCGGGCTTTCAGGAACCAGGTTCAGTAGTAAAAAGAAAGTTGCAGCAGGAATGGCTTCCACACCAATCATCCAGCGCCACGAACCACTCTCTACGATATTTGCCAACAGGTAATTTACGGCAAAAGCCATAAAAATGGCGGTAACCACAAAAAACTGGTTCAGCAGCACCAATTGCCCGCGTTTTTTAGCCGGCGAAATTTCGGCTATAAACATGGGCGTAACTACCGAAATACAACCCAGCAGGATGCCGGTAACAAAACGGAAAAACAGCAACATTGCCCAGTTTATGGCGAAAGCGCTTCCCAATGTAGATAAGGCAAATAACCCTGATAAGAGGAGCAACGATTTTTTCCGGCCAAATTTCTCGGCAGGTTTACCAATTATAACAGTACCAACTATGGTGCCCATAATAGCAATCGCAACTGTAAAACCAAGCCAAAAGCTATTTAAGTTGTATAAGGTTTCCAGTTGCGAAGTGGTCCCCGACATCATGGCAATGTCGTAGCCAAAAAGAAAGCCGCCAAGGTCGATTATTATTGCAACAGTTAATACATTTTGTGTCTTCATTTCGATTCCGGATTATTGGTTTAAAACTCTGGGACAAAGATAGGGGAGCAGCGTTTTTCCGGCTTTCAAAAATGTTACGGGATAGTATAATTATGTAACATTATCGACCTAACTGTCAGTGTGTTTGCAATTATGTAACATAAATACCAACTATGATACGATTTGAAAGGAGCAAGTCCTTTTTCTTTCATTTTATTTTGACCACGGGTCTTCTGATCCGTTGAAATTTATTACTTTCACAACAACATAATAATCAGACTAAGCCATATGACTAAGAAACTAACTACAATATTTCTATGCATACTCTTATTCTCATTTTTTAGTCTTTCGTCAAAAGAAAAATACACTATCGGGTTTTCGCAATGTACCGCAGGCGACGACTGGCGCAAATCGATGCACCGCGAAATGATGATAGAACTTACATTTTACCACGATTTTGAACTAATAATCAAAGATGCCAACGACAATAACGAGCAACAAATTAAAGACATCAGGCAGTTGTTGGAAGGGGGAATCGACCTGCTCATTGTTTCGCCCAACGAGTCGGAACCGATTACACCGATTGTTGAAGATGTTTACAATCGCGGGATTCCGGTTATCGTAATCGACAGGCAAATTACCTCGGAAGCTTATACGGCATATGTGGGTGCCAACAATTATCTGATAGGAAGGGAAGCCGGAGCTTATGCCGTGAAACTATTAAACGGCAAAGGCAAAATCGTGGAAATTACAGGTCTGCAAGGGTCCTCGCCGGCAATTAGCAGGCACAATGGTTTTATGGAGGTGATTTCGCAATATCCAGATATTAAGTTGCTTGCATCAGAATCGGGGAAGTGGAATTATAGCGACAGTAAAACGGTTATGCAAAGTTTTATTGACCGGAAACTGGGCTTTGATCTTGTTTTTTCACATAACGACAGGATCGCAAGGGCAGCCTACGAAGTAATCGATGCCAGCACCATCGGCGATAAGTTTATCTTGGGCATCGACGGATTATTAGGCGGTGACGGTGGGATAGAAGATGTAATCGATGGAAAAATTGATGCTACCTTTCTTTATCCTACCGGAGGGGCCAAGGCCATTCAACTGGCCGGTAAAATTCTAAACAAGCTGCCTTTTGAGCGTATCAATATTCTTAAAACGGTGGTTATCGATAGCAACAATGCCGAAATATTAAAACTTCAATACGAGGCCGTTGCCGATCTCCAGGGGAAAATAGAAGACCAAAAAGCGATCCTGGAAAATCAAATCGACCGCTTTGAAAGCCAAAGAAGTTTCTTGATAGTTGTCCTGGTTTTGTTGGCAGCCATTGTTGTCCTGGTCATTCAAACCTTCAGGGCCTATCGGATTAAACGATCGGCCAATCAAAAACTAGAGTATCAAAAACTCGAAATCGAAAAGAGAAACTGTGAGATAATAAAACAAAAGGACCAACTTGTCGAAGTTTCGGAAAAACTGGAGGAGGCCACCCAAACTAAACTTCGTTTTTTCACCAACATGTCCCACGAGTTCAGGACTCCTCTTACACTCATAATCGGTCCTTTGGAGGATATGATCGATTCGGCAGATATTCCTGAACGTTTTAAAAAGCAGGTTTCTATGATGCACCAAAATTCGCTCCGCCTGTTGCGCTTGATCAATCAGCTCATGGATTTCAGGAAAATCGAAAACAATAAAATGCGGTTACAGGCTGCCAGTTACGACATTGTAGCTTTTTTGGAAGAAATCGTGAACCCCTTTCGCGATATGGCTGAAAAAAAGCAGATCTCAATTGTTTTTGAAGCAGTAAAAGATCGTTTGGCTATTTGGTTCGACCAGGATAAATTGGACAAAGTCATATTCAACCTGCTCTCAAATGCAATTAAATTTACTCCCGATGGGGGTACCGTCCGAATTACTCTAAAAGTGATTAAACCGGTAACAAAAAAGATTTGGGACGAAGAAGTGGAAATTAAAGTTTCCGATACCGGTAAGGGGATCCCATCAGATCAAATAAATCATGTTTTCGACCGTTTTTACCAAGCCGAAAGCTCACATGGTGTTATCGGAACGGGACTGGGACTTTCACTTTCGAAAGAGTTTGTTGCCCTTCATCATGGAGAAATTGAAGTGGCGAGCGAACTTGGCAAAGGCACAACTTTTAGCATTCGTTTACCTTTGGGTGATGCACATTTAAGCGATGCCGAAAAGACAGAATCGCCGGTGGGCCACCCGTCCGGTCAACAAATAAAAAGAAGCAGCGAAATTCAAATCGAAACGCTTACAGGCACCGATGATAAATCGCTTGCACTGGATTTTGATGAAAAACCGACCATTCTTTTAGTTGAAGACGAAAAAGATGTGCGTGGATACATAAAAGACAGCCTGCACGACCATTACCGCATTTTACAAGCCGAAAACGGCAAACAAGCGTTAGAGATAATCTGGGAAGATGAGCCCGACCTTGTTGTAAGCGATATCATGATGCCCGAAATGGATGGGCTGGAACTGACCCGCACCATAAAAACCGATTTAAAAACCTGCCACATTCCGGTTATTCTCCTTACTGCCAAGTCTTCGCAGGAGCAAAAGTTTGAGGGGCTTGAAGAAGGCGCCGATTCGTACATACCGAAACCATTTAATAGTAAACACTTACAAATAAGGGTGAAAAAATTGCTCGAACTCAGGAAGAAAATGCAGGAGCGTTATAAAAGCCAGTTGCTTATTCGAGAAGACGATAACGACCTCTCGCACCTCGATCGGAAATTTCTAAATAAAATCTCGCAATTAGTTGAAGGATATCTTGATAAAGAAGAACTTTCAGTAGAAGAATTAAGCCAAAAGCTTGGTTTGTCGCGAGTGCATGTATATCGAAAAATCAAACAACTGACAGGGATGTCGGTCAGCGAATTTGTGCGTTCCGTGAAATTGAAACTCTCGCTAAACCTGATAAAAACCAGCGGGAAAACCATTGCGGAAATTGCCTACGAAGTCGGTTTTTCATCGCCATCGTATTTCACCAAATGCTTTAAAGATCAGTTCGGGATGTCGCCCAGTGAATATGCGAAAAAGGGATAAGCTTTTGTGGGCATACTGAAAAACCACTATCTTTGCAGGCCTTGGATCAACATAGAAATACCGCATAACTTTAAGGATGAACAAGTTCAAACGTACCTTGATAACCACCGCCCTGCCCTATGCAAATGGCCCGATACACATTGGACACCTTGCCGGGGTTTATGTGCCTGCCGACATTTATGCCCGCTATCTTCGTTTAAAAAACGAAGATGTATTAATGATAGGCGGGTCAGACGAACACGGAGTTCCGATTACCCTGAAAGCCAAGAACGAAGGGCTTAGCCCACAAGACATAGTGGACAAGTTTCACGGGATAATCAAAGATTCATTTGAAAAATTTGGTATTTCCTTTGATATTTATTCACGTACCAGCTCCCCGGTACACCACGAAACGGCATCAGTTTTTTTTAAGAAGCTATACAACGAAGGAAAATTCATCGAAAAAACATCAGAGCAATACTACGATGAGGCCAACAAGCAATTCCTGGCCGACCGCTACATTATCGGTACCTGTCCCAAATGCGGTTTCGAGAAAGCCTATGGCGACCAGTGCGAGAGCTGTGGCACCTCGCTCAGCCCTACAGAGTTGATCGGCCCTACCTCCACCATTAGTGGTAACCAGCCCGTACTAAAGGTAACCAAACACTGGTACCTGCCGCTTAACGAATACGAACCCTGGTTGCGCAAATGGATACTGGAAGGCCACACAGAGTGGAAACCCAATGTATATGGGCAGGTAAAATCGTGGATCGACGGCGGATTACAGCCCCGCGCCCTTACCCGGGACCTTGACTGGGGCGTACCCGTTCCGCTGAAAGATGGACAAGGAAAGGTGCTGTACGTGTGGTTTGATGCGCCAATTGGCTACATATCGGCCACCAAAGAACTTACCAGCGATTGGGAAACCTACTGGAAAGACCCGGAAACGCGTATGTTACATTTTATCGGCAAAGACAACATCGTTTTCCACTGTATTATTTTCCCCGCTATGTTAAAAGCCGAAGGA
>JBKDZK010000498.1:0-1644 GCA_047971205.1 Draconibacterium sp. | reverse complement strand
GCGGTATAGCCTTTTAGCTGTGACTGAAGCAGTTTTTTTGCCTTTTCCTGCAACACCGATATGCTGATATTTTCCTTTTTTCGCTTCACTTCGGCAAACAACACAACTTTGGTAAAATCATCAACTGCAACAATATCCAGTTCATTTTGGTTCCCTTTCTCCCACCAGGTTCCAATTGCTGAATACCGTTGAAGATTTACCAGCTTTTCCGCAAAATACCGCTCCAGTATCTTTCCGCTGTACGTCGGGTAATCGCGCTCCACAATACTACGCAGGTACCTGAAGTTTCCTATCTCAACTGCACTCAGGTATTTATAAATAAAACGGAACCAAAAATTCAGGAAATTGTCCACAATCTCATATTTGATATTCCTCCCTCCCGGCTTGGCAAACATGGGGCGTATTTTTCGAATTAAGTTGAAATCATTTTCCAGCCTTTCCAAATATCCTCCAATGCTCACTTCAAGAATTGATTCAATTTCAGAACGGGATGTCTTGGACGATGCAATAAGTGAAAGAATTGAAAAATAGGTGGCATAGTCCTTCCCGAATTCTTCAATCAGAACATTGCGTCCCTCGTCAACAAACAGTGAATTTTTCCGAAAGACTTCGTCCAGCATTTTACTGAGAGTGAATGCTTTTTTGCTTATCAAAAGTTCCACATATTTGGCAACCCCTCCGGTCAATACGTAAAACGCCAATAAATCCTCAGGTGTATATTCCGGATAATTGTCAGCCAATATCTCTTTAAGAGTATCCACATGGAAAGGTTTCAGGTGAATACGTTCAGTTGCCCTGCCAAAAAGTGGTTCCTTTGAATTTTCGAATATATTTTTCATCAGCGAATAAATTGATTCACAGACAGTTAGATTGATTCTGCTCCGCTCCTTATAACTATCCCAGATATTTTGCATTTCGCTGTAAACGGATGGATTGATATTATTGAACTCCTGGAACTCATCAATAATCAGCGAAAAGTTTCTTGTTGCAGATAAATCCATCAAATATTGGAACAAGTCTTTAAACCGTGTAAACGAACCAAACAGCTTAACCTGCAACTTGCGTTCAATCTCTTCTTTAAATTCTTCACAAATCAGAACCTCATTTTTGCGGGTTACAAACAAATAAAGAGCTGTATCTTCATTCTCAATAGCTTTCTTTAAAAGACTTGTCTTTCCAATGCGCCGACGTCCTACAACCACCGTCATTTGCGCCTCTGTTTCCGAGCGCTCTTTGATAGATTTTAAAAATGTCAATTCTTTTTCTCTGTTATAGAATCTCATTATCTATTAATTTTATTGCAACTCCTATTACTGTAATTGTCATTGCGATAATGTAAATATATGTAGTTTCTTCAAAAAAAGCATGATTACAACAAATTCTATGAACGGTTTGTAAACTTCAAAGAAGCAGTTATCGATTTCTTTGACCAGAAACGTTGGACAGGCCATAAATTAGAAAATATGCTCGCTGATAATTTTCACATTATTAAACCCGATTTTTCGGCTTCCTATTTGTAATGAGTATACAAAGAAACTAACCGGCAAAATTAAATGAACCTTTTGCCCTGTTCAAACGTATAGCTTTATACGTTGCAAACAAGTCAATAAATTACTAGAAGAAAGGTAATTATAGCAGTCCTAC
>JBKDZK010000497.1:0-15584 GCA_047971205.1 Draconibacterium sp. | reverse complement strand
TTCTAATAGAATCGAAGCACAAATCGTACCGGTGTATTTGGGGAAACGGCTGGGGAAGCCGGTTTATCTATGTATTTCCTGAACTGGAACTTGTAATCGTAACAACAGGCCACAATTACGCACAAGATTCCTGGGCCATCACCACCGGACTCGGGGACTATCTTTATTTGCTGGATGAAAGTAAGCACTAAACAAGTTTTCAGCCAACAAAAAACCGGTTCTGGAATCCCAAAACCGGTTTAAAATATATCGTTATAAACGGCGTACTACTGTTTTACACGTTCGCTGTATGAACGGTCGGAAGTGCTCACACGGACTACATCACCTTCGTTAATAAACATCGGAACCATTACTTCGGCTCCTGTTTCAACAGTGGCGGGTTTCAACGCTGTTGAACTGGCCGTGTTACCTTTTTCACCTTCAATGGTGCTAACAATGGTAAGCTCCACTTTTTCAGGCATTTCTGCAGTTAACGGAACTTCCTCATCGGCATGAAACTGAATTTCAATCATCTGTCCTTCCTTCATCAGGTCGTTGTTGTCAATCATCGCCTCCGGGATAGAGATTTGCTCAAAAGTTTCATTGTTCATCACGTTCAATCCCATATCATCGCGATACAGAAACTGGTACTGACGACGTTCCACACGAACTTCTTCTACCTTCACCCCCGAGTTAAAGGTATTTTCAATTACCCTTCCGGATTTAACGTTTCTAAGCTTGGTGCGAACAAAAGCCGGCCCTTTGCCGGGTTTTACGTGCAAGAATGATACAATCGTATAAATATCATCTTTGAATTTGATACACAATCCGTTTCTAAAATCTGCTGTAGAAGCCATATTCAAAATTTATCTTGTTTTTTTAAAGTGCTGCAAAAATAATCAAATCAATTAAAAATCAACCCCTTCTGTAATTTTTGCCTGTATTTTTATAAAAAAAACTAACGGGTTGTTTGCTCCACTCCGTCAATTTTATAGCTTTTTAATACTGCTTTTAGCGCGCCTACGCGCATTTCAAAAGTGATAAAAACCGGTACTTTTTTTTCTTTCGAGATGTAAAAACGTACGCCGTCGGCCTTTTTTAATACCTTCCCTTTTTCAACAGTGGGACTTAAAACATAGCTATTCATTTTACCAATGTCGGTTTCTACCACTTCTTCGCGCAGGAACTTTACGTTTATATCCGAGATTTTATCCGCATTAATGGTTGGATAAGTTACCGCATCGCCGGGAGCCAGGCTTTCGAATGGCTGGTTGTGCATGAAGTAGAAAAGCACCGAAATAATGTCTACCAGGTTTTCGGGGACTTTTCGTCCACCGCTTCGCTGGCTAAAAATCGAGTCGTTTTCGTGAAAAAAGAACGTTTCATTGTAACGTCTGTAGTTCCCTTCCTTAACATTCCGGATGGTTTTTAACGGAAGATAAGTTTGTGCGTCAACGGTTGTTTCGTAGATATCGTAAACGCCGTACAGCTTTTCGGCTAACCCGGTGGTTTGCCCCATTACGTGGTAGTGTTTGGCGGGCTTACCGTTATAAACCGTATCGCGGATGATCATTTCAGCTTCTCCACCTTTCAGAAAGCCAAATTTCAGGTTAAAACTGAGATACTCCTCTTTGGCCTCCAGTTTTAAGAAGCCAAAAGCAATCAGGAAAATTATCAGAATATTTTTTTTCATTTTAATATTTTGTTCTTGGGGATCGTTGCCACAAAGTCCTTTAAATAAAAAGGTTCGAAGTAGGCGACATTTTCAAACTCCCGCTGGTTAAACTTATTTTCCGAGAGTTTTTGCATAAACCGTGCCGATGTTTTCGCCGGCCCTTCAAATACAGCATTGGGATGGGTTAACGCCGCTTTGCATTTCTCGGCCCCATTGCCAAAGAACAGGATCTTATTTTCTTCCAGCAGGCTGCCGAACGAGCTTTCATCAATAATTTCTGCCGACACCGGCTGAATCATTTCCCCTTTTTTATCAAAAATGGCGGTGTAAACCTCCATTCTGCGGGCGTCAATCATCGGACAAAAGAGCAGATTTTCATTACTTTCCGCATAAAAGTCGGCAACATTTTCTGCCGCATAATGCCCCATCGCATCAATGGAGCCCACTCCAATCAGTGGAATGTTCAAGCCATAGCACAAACCTTTGGCCACCGATACGCCTATGCGAAGCCCGGTGTAAGATCCCGGACCTTTGCTAACTGCCACTGCATCCAGCTCTTTTTTGCCAAAATCAGCCGACGTAAACAGCTCTTCGATAAACACCGTCAGCAATTGCGAATGATTCAGTCCTTCGGTACTTTCTTTCAGAAAGAGCGTTTCGCCGTGTTTTGTCAGCGATACCGAACACACTTCGGTAGATGTTTCTATATTTAATATTGTTGCCATAAGATGATCAATAAACAAAGTTCTGCAAAAATAGTTAAAGCATTACAATCTTTCCGTTTAGAACTACAGCATCCAGTTTCATCTTCCGGGCCGACAGCAAAGCATCTTCTTTGGTATGAACAATCGGCTCTCGTCCAGCATTAAACGAAGTATTTATCAATGTCTTAACCTTGTGTTTTTCATCGAGTTCTGTGAGCAGGTCAAAAAGAAACGGATTGTCAGCCCGTTCAAAAATGCTTTGAAAACGCGCCGTTCCATCCGCATGAACCGCCCCGGCTATTTCATTCAGCCGTTCGGGCAGCACCTCAAAATCGAGCAACATGTACCTCGACAAAGCATTGATTTCGGATAGCCCGGTAAAATAACGGGTATTTTTTTCGAGGGCAATGGGCGCCAGCGGGCGGTACCATTCCCGCCCTTTTTTTTCGATGCTAAGTTTTCGGGAAATTTCTTTTGAATCGGCTACCGCCAGAATACTACGGTTCCCCAATGCTCGCGGACCTGCTTCTCCAAAGCCGTTGCAAATGCCTACCAGTTTTTTCCCGATTAGTAATTCTGCCACTTCTGCGATTGTTCCTGAATCATAATCCGCGGCATATGTTTCAATTCCCCAGTTATTTAAGTAAACTGAATGTTTCTCAACCCTGCCATGTTTTTGCCACTCGGCAAAGGCAGCCGCGCCCAATGCCAGCCCGGAATCTTCTGTACAAGGCGGAACAAAGACTTTTTTAAACAAGCCGCTTTTTACCAGTTGCGTGTTGGCGACAATGTTCAAAGCAGACCCGCCGGTGTAATACAAATATTCTGCTCCCGTTTGTTCTTTTAGTGTTGTTAGCTTTTGTAGAATGACCTTGATAAAAACCTGCTGCAGCGTAGCCGCCACATCGCGGATAAACGGATCGTTCTGGTTAAACGATTTGAGCTCAACGCCCCAATCCTGTTTTGCCTGCTGAAAGAAAACAGACGTTTTCCCCCAAATATTTTCAAAGAAATTATGTTGACACAGCCATTCTTCCAACTCTGGCCGATAATTTCCCCAGCCCGCAAAGCCCATGAATTTCCCGGGAACCGAATTTTGCTCAGCCAGCTTTGCGCCAATAATAGCAAATACCAATGCATTGGCATTGTATAGTGTTGAATACGGTTTTAAATCCCAGTGGTACTCCACCCATTCGATTTTACCATTTCTGAAAACCGCCGCGGAGAAATTGCTCAAACTGGCGCCACCATCAAAGTGCACCAGCAAACTGTTCTCCCTGAAGTTTCCGAAAAAGGGCAAACACGAAAAAATATGTGCCAGCTCGTGGTTAAGCACCCAGGCTTCTTTTTCCTCTCCAAACCACCAGCATTTTCCCTTTTCCAACCCGGTTGAAAGGTGCTCATTCAGCGGGGCTTCAAAGCGAACTTCGCCCGACGAGGTAAGAAAAGTACGCCCAACCACATTATCGACAAAAACCAGGTCGTAGTCGGCTCCAAGCAGCTTTTGTTGTTTCAGAATATCTTTTAAATGAAGGTGAAGCGTATTGTCGCGCTTTCGCCTGGAAATGCGTTCCTGTTGCAGAAAACGAATCACTTTACCGTTTTGCATCAGCGCCAGATTGTGATCGTGCACATAGAAAGGATGCTCGTAATCAAAGCGATCCTGTATTCCGTAAATCGCCAGTGTGGACCTGTTTTTTTCCATTAGCCAACAAATTGAAGTGCAATTACGATCCCTAGCAAGAGAAGAAAAAAGAACTCACTCCAGAAACGGCTTTTCATAAAAACCAACAGATTGGAGATCAAATAAGTTGCCGGAATGGCTGTAAGGAAAAGCATTTCGTGTGATGCCGCCGGGATAAAAACAAAACCGCCCAGCGAAAAAAGAAAAACAAAAAAGAACACAGTGAAATATTTCCGCGAACTCACTTTTTTAGTGTCGTATTGCTGCGCCATCACAATGCTTCCCATGGCGGTAAATACCATCAGCACCCCCAGGTAAATCTGAAGCGGAACATTGCTGCGGAAATGACTTACCGGTTCGGTTATGCTCTGTTCAAAAACCGTTAATAACGGATACAAACGGTCGGTGTAAAAGAAATAGCTGATGGCAAAAACCAGCGGTAACGCAAAGCCAATCACTATCAATATGAATTCGCGCCAGCGGGTATCCCGGTTCAACACCAGCAAACCGGCAATAAAAGCCGGAAGAAATACAATCAGGCTAACGTAAAACAAGGAGCCCACGCCCAGCAAAAAACCGACGTCAAAAGCCGTGGTATAAGCTTTCTGTTGCTCAAAAATTCCGAACAGGCGATAAATGGCCAGCAAAAGAAAAATGGCCGCAAAATATACCGGGTGTAAGGTATGCAGGCCCGTAAAACCACCGATGATGATGACAAACAAAATGGAGGGAAGCCGGGTTCGTATCCGGATAAACTGGTACCGGGCAATGATCATTTCCACCATCAACGCAAGGATGATCGTCAAAACCGCAGAAAGGATCACATTGAGCAATGGGTTTTCGGCAGTTAAACGAAAAATGGGCGCAAACAGCACATTCTCAGCTTCGCCGGGCATAAAACCATAATTGTAAGGAGCCAGAAATTTTTCGAACCAGAATGCCATTACGGCAAGCGGGATAAAAATCAGATTTCTTAAATTATTCGATTTTAATGTTTTTAAAAGCATGCCTTATACCGGTTAGCTCAAAATTGACGAATTTTCAACGCTTTCAAATGTCTCCTTCTCCAGTCTAACGGCATTGGTCAAAAAATTGAACACAGCCAAACTTTATCAAATGGTATTACAGATCGAAGCCCAAATCCTTCCGGTAGTATTTACCGTCGAATTCTATCTTTTCGGCGTTTCTGTACGAAGTAGCCAGCGCATCTTTCATATCGATCCCGTACGAACTTACTGAAATAACGCGCCCTCCGGCAGTCACAACCTTGTCGCCGTCGGTTTTGGTACCCGCATGAAATACGATGCTGTTCTCCACCTTTTCTTCACCCGTAATCACTTTTCCGTTTTCGTAACTTCCCGGGTATCCGCCCGAAACCAACATTACGGTAACGGCGGTGCGTTGGTCAATATCTATCTTCTTTTCTGAAAGAGTTCCGGTAGCGGCGCCTTCGAGCAAATCAACAAAATCCGATTTAATGCGCAGCATAACGGCTTCCGTTTCCGGGTCGCCCATACGCACGTTGTATTCAATCACAAAGGGTTCGCCTTTTACATTAATCAATCCGAAAAAGATAAAACCATTGTATTCGATGTCGTCTTTCTGAAGTCCTGAAACAGTAGGCTGAATAATACGTTCTTTCACTTTTTTCATGAACACCTCATCGACAAAGGGAACCGGCGTAATAGCGCCCATTCCACCTGTATTCAGGCTTGTGTCTCCTTCTCCAATACGTTTGTAGTCTTTGGCTTCGGGAAGAATTTTGTAATCCTTTCCATCGGTGATGGCAAACACCGAAACTTCCACTCCGCTCAAAAATTCTTCGATCACCACTTTACTGCTGGCTTTTCCAAACTGACCATCAAGCATTTCTTTCAAAGATGCTTCGGCTTCTTCCAGTGAGTCGATGATCAAAACACCTTTTCCGGCCGCCAAACCATCGGCTTTTAAAACATAAGGAGCCTGCATCGTTTTCAGAAAAGCAAGCCCTTCGTCCAGGTTCGCTGTGGTAACCGTCGCATATTGGGCAGTAGGAATGTTATGACGGGCCATAAAAGCTTTGGCAAAATCCTTACTGCCTTCAAGCTCGGCACCTAATTTTTTAGGGCCAACTACTTTAACATCTTTCAACGCTTCGTCGGCTGCAAAAAAGTCGTGCAAACCTTCTACCAACGGCACTTCCGGGCCCACCAACATCAGGTCGATGTTGTTTTCCAAAACTGCCGCTTTTATCTTTTCAAAGTCGCTGACACTCATGGCCAGGTTGGTTCCCAATTCTTTTGTTCCTGCATTTCCGGGTGCAAAAAAAAGTTGTTCAACTTTGTCGCTTTGTTTTATTTTCCACCCCAAAGCATGTTCCCTGCCTCCCGAACCAATAATCAATATCTTCATCAAAAAAATGTTTTATTTGTTTGTTCTAACCGTTGCTGTACTTTTTGAAATAAGCTTCAAAACCTGCCCTGATTTTATCTGAAAGTTCTGTATTCCCGACAACTCTGGCTGCACGTTCCATTTTCTGAACATAGAACAGGTTACGCTGTATTTCTTCGTTTACCCCATCTGTCATGAAATGTTGCGATGCCAGCGAAAAGTAGTAATTCAGTTCGTCTTCGGCATTTGCATACGCTGTTTCAATCATGGCAATTCCCTTGTCGGCAGCTCCTGCTTTGGCATAGTTTTCGGCCAATTCGAGGGCGAAATATTCAAAAGGAATCACCTCGTTGGGGATCAGTTCCACGCAGCGGTCGATCACTGCAATGGCTGAATCATTCTTGTTTTCGGCAATCAATGCTCCCGCCAGGCGGTTGAAACTGTTTCGGATGTTGGTCATCATACGCGCATTGTTCTCGTCGATGTAAACCTCCGGATCATTCATATTTCCCCATTTGAAATTGTTCATCAGGTTGTTGTACATGCGCGTGGTTTCCACCCTGCCGAACTGCAACTGTTGTGGCGAGCTCGGTGTTTTGATTGGCACCAGGCGATAAGCAAAACCTTCGGTCTGGAAGTAATCGTTCAAATTGAGGTATTTATCCCTTCCAACCGTAATTGCCCAGTAAATAGGTCGTTCCCAGTTATTATTGGCAATCAGGTCAAGGATCATCATTTCATCTTTTGACAACACGTTTTTGTTGGAGAGGTCAATCACGATCTCATCCACAATTTTGGCTGAATCTTCAACTGCCACCACCTTGTTGCGCAGAACCGCTTCTTTGTTCACTTTAAAGCGGATCTCTTGTTTAGGAATGTAAGCGGCATTGCCCATCTGTTGCAATTTTGTGCCCGGATTATCATCTGCAATCCAGTCAATCGCTTCCTTCAAGCCAATGTAATCGCGTTTTATGCGCGGGTTATCGAATACGTAAACCATGTCGCGGGTTCCGAGGCGGTACTTGTCTTCAGTCATCGAGAACGGTAAAGGTTCCGAATCATAGGCTTTGTGTTTCATTTGGTTGATGTACCAGTCGGTTTGCAGGTAACTCAGGTTACAAACCCGAACATCGGTACGCACACCTTCTACCTCCTGGTTGTACCAGAGAGGGAATGTATCGTTGTCGCCGTTGGTAAAAATAATACCGTCTTTCTCGCAAGTATTCAGGTAATTGGAGCCAAAATCGCGGGCCGTGTAACGATCCGAACGATCGTGGTCGTCCCAGTTTTGTGCACCCATAATTCCGGGCACCAGAACAAGTGCTACCAACCCGGCAATCCCGGCGCTCACGGTCTCTGGCAAAAATCTTTTTAATGCATCGGTGAGTGATAAAACCCCCAGCCCGATCCAAATAGCAAAGGCATAGAACGACCCCGCATAAGCATAATCGCGTTCGCGCGGCTGGTGCGGATATTGGTTCAGGTATACCACAATGGCCAGCCCCGTCATTACAAACAACAGGAATACTACCCACAGTCCTTTTTTACCTTCTTTTCCTTTGTTGTACTGGTATAAAATTCCGAGAATTCCGAGTAGCAACGGAAGGAAGAAATAAGTATTTCGGGCTTTGTTATTGGCAAAACGAGCCGGCAGATTATCCTGGTCGCCCAGCCTCATTTCATCTAAAACTTTGATACCGCTTAACCAGTTCCCGTAAAGGATTTCGCCATGTCCCTGGATGTCGTTCTGACGGCCTGCAAAATTCCACATAAAATAGCGCCAGTACATGAAATTAACCTGGTACGAAAAGAAGAAACGCAGGTTTTCAGCAAAAGTCGGTTTTACGATGGTTTCGTTTTCTCCGCGCTCATTTTTGTAAGTGATACGGTTGCCTTTCACACGCCCCCAGCGAATGTAATCCTGCTCGTGCGACGGATCGTTGGAGCTCCACATACGCGGGAAAAAAGTGGTGAAACGCTCGTCGTAATTGGCACTGTAGCGGTGATGTGTCACCACGTATTTACCATCGATCTGAGAGTAAATCGGACGGCCTTCAGAAAAGCGGTCGCCACTTTTCAGCGGCGAGTTATAAAACTGCCCGCTAAACAAAGGACGCTCGCCGTATTGTTCGCGGTTCAGGTAACCCAGCAACGAGAAAGTATCGTTCGGACTGTTTTGGTCCATTGGCGGTTCGGCCGAAGAGCGAATAATAATGATTGCAAACGACGAATAACCAATCAGGATCACGGCTACCGAAAGCAACACGGTGTTCCAAACCGGCTTCACCTTTTTGTGCGTGTAATAAATTCCGTAGGCAAAAGCAGCTACCAAAAGCACGGCATAGAAAAGCACGCCCGAGTGGAACGGTAATCCAAAGGAATTCACAAACAACAGCTCGAACCACGAGCCCACGTTTACAACCCCCGGAATAATTCCGTACATGATCAGTCCGAGCAAGCCAACTGAAATCGCCAGCGCCCAGAAAATTCCTTTTTTAGTGACTTCGTATTTTTTGAAATAATAAACGAAAACAATGGCCGGAATTGCCAACAGGTTCAACAGGTGAACACCAATTGACAAGCCGATGATATAGGAAATAAGCACCAGCCAGCGGTTGGCATGCGGCTGATCGGCCGCATCTTCCCATTTCAGAATGGCCCAGAAAACAATGGCGGTTAACAGCGACGAGCTCGCATAAACTTCGCCTTCCACGGCTGAAAACCAAAAGGTATCTGAAAACGTGTAAGCAAGTGCTCCCACCAAACCACTAGCCACAATGGCAAGTGTTTGTCCAAAAGTAGCAGCACCTTCTTTTACCGCTATTTTTCGTGCCAGGTGTGTAATGGTCCAAAACAGGAACATGATGGTAAAAGCACTGGCCAATGCCGACATTATATTCACCAGTTTCGCGGCATTTTCGGGGCCTCCAAACAAGGTAAATATTCTACCAACGATCATAAAGATAGGAGCTCCGGGTGGATGCCCCACTTCAAATTTGAAAGCAGTGGTAATAAACTCGCCGCAATCCCAGAAGCTAACAGTTGGCTCGATCGTCATCAGATAAACAACGGCAGCTACCAAAAAACTTACCCAGCCGCCAATGTCGTTGTACAATTTGTATTGTTTCATTCGTTGAAATGTTTTCAGAATACTGAAATATGTGAAAAATTATAAACAGTTGCGAAGATAAAGCTTTTGAAATAAACTATTACCAGCCCCCTGCTTTTTAAGACTTTTTTGGAATTTCAGGCCTGTTTACTTACTATCTGTAACTTAATTGAGCCGGTAGCCCAGAACAAATTCATGTGCCGTTAATCGTTTATTCATGTCGAACATAACATTATAGCTTTTCGAAAAGCTAAAACTGTAGGCCAGCCTAAGCCTTTTCTCTGCAATATCAAGCCCCAGGTCTAACGAATACAATTCATTCCAATCCTTACTACTGAAGCCCGCCCAAACCAGCTCATCAAAAGTTAAATGCAAACCAAGGTAGGCATCAGAGTTGTCCTTTTTAAAATCAAATAAAACATTTGGCTCGATAACAAGCTTATTGTTAACAAAAAAGCGGTAGGCACTTAAGACTGTAAATGCATTCACCATTGAATAGTCTATTTCATAATCAAAATTGCTCTTCATTTCACTATAAAAATTATAGCTGATGCCTGCATCCAGCTTACGCGAGTTATAGTAAGTTCCCAAACCGGTTTTCAAAAGTGTAAGTTTATAATCCGGAATTGGATCCATTTCATAATAGAAAAGACTATTCTTATAGTCGTTTAAACCAGCTGAAAGCCCCACATGTATTTCTCCTTTGTCGGAAAAATCAAACGTATAGGCATAACATAATTCGATGAGAGCTACTTTGTTATCATCAAACTGTTCATGCATGTAACTAAGACCAAAGGTACCTACACGCGGACTGACCTCCATATCAGCAAAAAAGCCATAACCTTCTATTTTTGTCTCATTCGGATAATTGATTTGATGATAGGTGCCCAATAGCCAATCGGATGGTGTACCAATGGCTGCCGGATTTTTGGTTGACAAGCCCATCCAGTACGCGCCTTCCTGTGCACTTACTTTAGTACCGGTGAACAGGCACAACAATGCTACAGCAACAAACATTTGCTGACATATGCATTTGCGGTTTTTTGCTTTCATTTTGAGTGATCTTTAAATTAATGGATATTTTCCTGCTAATATATCATAATTCCGGATACCATACGCCCGGTCTCCAAACCTTCGCGGCGTGCCGAGTAATATTTCTCGCCTTCCTGAAAAGAGCATTCTTTCAGTACCTCAATATGCTGAGCGACAAGACCGCAATTCAACAACAGGTTCCGGTTCGCTTCCCACAGGTTAAAATGATATTTTCCCGAACCAATTAAACAAAGTGTTTCCTCTGCTCCGGGAATCGAACGCCGCGCTGCCTGCTCCACTTCCGAACCTACTTCGTACACTCCCGGACCAATTGACGGACCAATGGCTGCCAGAATGTTGACCGGATCGCTCTTGTATTCCTGTTGCATTTTCCGAACGGTTTCCACCACAATTTTCTGAACCGTTCCGCGCCAGCCTGCATGAACAGCCGCGGCTACTTTTTCTACCGGGTCAAAAAGAAGAATCGGGACACAGTCGGCAGTCTGCACACAAATACAAATTTCCGGCTGGTTTGTGACCAGGGCATCGGTTTCGGTAATTTCCTGTTCCGGAATTTCCTCCACTGTACAAACCGTTGAAGTATGTGTTTGCCGCGGGAAAACCAGTTGTTCAGTTTTTATCCCCAGTAAATGCGCCAGCTCTTTTCGGCTTCCCATAAAAACGGACTCTTCGTCGCCCGTAAAACGCGCAGCCACACTATTCACACTTTTTTTGGTGGTGGTAAATGCCAGCAGGTTTTTGCAGGATTGAAATACCGGGTAGCGAATCAAATCATCCATTTTTTAGCAGTTGATTTAGTGCATTTTTATCCAGTAGGGTTACTGTTTTTTTCTCGATGGTGATCAATCCTTCGGCCTGCATTTCACCCAAAACACGCGCCAGCGAGGGGCGGGTAACACCAAACAAATCGGCCAGTTGCTGCTGGGTGCTGTTTAGCTCGAACGAATGAAAACGGTCGCCGGCCCGCTGCAAAAGAAAATGCGCCACTTTTTCGCGAATCGTTTTAAAACTCAAAAAGTTCAGCTTTTGCGAAAGAAACTGGGCCCGCGAAGAAATACTGTTGAGGTAGTTACGAAGCACCCGCGTATTTAACTGCAAGATCTTCAGAAATTCGGGAACCGGTATCGCCAGTATCTTGGCAGGTACATTGGCTGAAACGGTGACCGGGAAACGGTTTTCCTTTCCAAACAAAAAAGCTGCGGCCAGTGGCTTGAGCGCTTCAATGTCTTCAATCTTTACGGTTTTTCCCGAGTAGTCGATCATTTCACCCCGCACCGTTCCGGTAAGCACTACCAGCAGATCTTTTACCTCCTCTCCGGCAAGCGCCACAATCTCGTCTTTCTCATAATTTTTAACCTGAAAATGAATTTCTGCCAGAAGCTGTTTGGTTTCTGGCTCCGGAATCCCGCTAAAAACGGGGCAGTGACTTAAAAGTGAATAATCGATCATTTTGTAACAATTGATACATTTTACGAAACGCCGCACCTCTACTTTTGTTGCGTGATCCAAAAATAAGAAAACAAATAAGAAACGATATGATACGGGAAATTGTAAAAATAGACGAGGATTTGTGCAACGGTTGCGGAGTTTGTGTTCCGAACTGCCACGAGGGTGCTTTACTGATCATTGACGGCAAAGCCCGTTTGGTAAGCGAACTGATGTGCGACGGCCTGGGGGCCTGTATCGGTCATTGCCCGGAAGGCGCCATTACCATCGAAAAACGCGAAGCCGATGCCTACGACGAGGTAGCCACTATTTCGCAAATGATTAAAGCCGGAAAGGCAACTGTTTTTGCGCACCTGAAACATTTACAGGACCACAACGAAACCGGTTACCTGAACGAAGCTTTAAGTTTTATCCGCGCCAACCGCGAGGCAATGCCCTTTGAAATCAGCGAAGTGCACGAACTGCTGCACGGCGAAAAAAAGGAAAGTACATCATCAGGAGGTTGTGCAACAGGAGGTTGCCCCGGATCGGCTCCCATGGCTTTTGATGCCGGAAGCCTGAAAATGGCAGCTCCCACCGGCGACGTTCCATCGGCTCTTACCCAATGGCCCGTACAAATGCACCTGATTAACCCGGCAGCTTCGTACTTTCATGGTGCCGACCTCCTGGTGGCTGCCGATTGTGCAGGCTTTGCCTATGGAAATTTCCACAATGATTTCATCAAGGGCAGGAAAATGGTGATCGCTTGTCCGAAACTCGACCAGGGAAAAGATATTTATGTTCAAAAACTGACCCGCCTCATCGACGATGCAAGGGTCAATACCATTACAGTGGTGATCATGGAAGTACCGTGTTGCGGCGGCTTGTCGCAAATGGTGGAAATGGCTACCCAAATGGCCTCGCGGAAGGTACCCGTAAAAGAAGTTGTGATAAGCATTCGGGGAGAAGTTCTTTCCGAAGAATGGATTTAATTGTTTGATCGGGATTGTCAGGAATATCGGATAATAAACAACACCAGAGCCCGGTTCGGGACCTGACAACATCCACTCCCAACACCAAAATCAGAAAAATTATTAATCAATTTAAATATTGTACAGATATGAGTATGTTTTGTTTTCAGTGTCAGGAAGCCGCCAAAGGAACCGGCTGTACCATTGCAGGAGTTTGTGGAAAAACCAGTGATGTAGCGAACCTGCAGGACACTTTGCTTTTTGTTTTGAAAGGAATAAGTTGGTACAACGAAAAACTACGTGCAATTGATGCCAACCCATCGAAGGTTGACAAGTTTGTTTTCGACGGACTGTTCGCCACTATTACCAACGCCAATTTCGACAAAAAAGCATTTGAAAGAAGAATCATCAAAGCCCTTCAGGTTAGAAACGAACTTTATATCCTTTGCAAAAATACAGGCGTTATCCTGCCCGACAATCTTCCGGATTGTGCCAAATGGACAGCATCAAGCACAGAAGCCTTCGAAAAGAAAGCTGAAGAAGTTGGGATTCTGAGCACTGAAAACGAAGACATCCGTTCGTTGCGCGAACTCATTATCTACGGCGTAAAAGGCTTGGCCGCTTATGCGGAACATGCCTGGAACCTGGGTAACAAAAAAGATGAGATTTTTGCTTTTATGCAACGTGCACTGGTGGCTACAACCGAAGACCTGTCGGTGGATGAACTGGTAGCACTTACGCTGGAAACCGGAAAATACGGTGTGGATGTGATGGCATTGCTTGATGCGGCCAACACTTCAGCATACGGAAACCCGGAAATGACCAAAGTAAACATTGGCGTTCGGAATAATCCGGCGATCCTGATCTCGGGCCACGATCTGAAAGACATGGAAGAACTGCTGAAACAAACCGAAGGAACCGGTGTGGATGTGTACACCCACAGCGAAATGCTTCCGGCTCACTACTACCCGGCGTTCAAAAAATACAAACACCTGGCCGGTAACTACGGAAATGCCTGGTGGAAACAAAACACCGAATTCGAAAGCTTTAACGGCCCAATCCTGTTCACCACCAACTGTATTGTTCCGCCAAAAGAATCGGCAACGTACAAAGACCGTATTTACACCACTGGAGCATCCGGTTTGGAAGGAGCGATTCATATTCCGGATCGTAAAGACGGCGAGATGAAAGACTTCAGCGCCATTATCGAACATGCAAAAAAATGCGCAGCACCGCAGGAAATTGAAAGCGGCGAAATCATAGGTGGATTTGCACACGCTCAGGTTTTTGCACTGGCCGATAAGATTGTGGATGCCGTAAAAACCGGTGCTATCAAGAAATTCTTTGTAATGGCCGGTTGCGACGGACGTATGAAAAGCCGCGATTATTACACCCAGTTTGCAGAACAATTGCCACAGGATACGGTGATCCTGACCGCAGGTTGTGCCAAATACCGCTACAACAAACTTCCGTTGGGCGATATTGGCGGCATCCCGCGCGTAATCGACGCCGGACAGTGTAACGACTCTTACTCACTGGCAGTGATCGCGCTCAAGCTGAAAGAGGTTTTCGAGCTAAACGATATCAACGAACTGCCGATTGCCTACAACATTGCGTGGTACGAACAAAAAGCGGTAATCGTATTACTCGCACTTCTTTACCTGGGCGTGAAAAACATTCACCTCGGCCCCACATTGCCGGCCTTCCTTTCGCCCAACGTAGCCAATGTGTTGGTAGAAAACTTTGGAATTGGTGGAATTACCAGTGTGGACCAGGATTTGGAAATGTTCCTCGAATTAAGCGAAACAGACAAATAACATAGCATTAGGGACAAAAAGGAGACTGATTTTTACGGGCATCCACTGAAAGGTGGGTGCTTTTTTTTATGCCGCACCCTGCCAGCGAATGGGAAATTGTCAGAAACCAGCTTGATAAAGTTTAGCCATTTCTTTCTTTAACAGCTTCATCGTTACTTTTTTATAATCAAGAACAAGTTCGCTATTATTGGCAACTACTGTTTTTTCCACTGCCAGGTAGATTTTACTGCCGTCTGTTTTTACTGCAACAATCGTAATTTCTTCTCCCAAAGGCATATTCCTGTAAACAATCTTACCTTGCTGCTTGCTGCCACGAACAATTGCTTTAAAACGATTAAAAACAACAGTGGCCATTACTTCTTCTTTGCCATCAACCGGAATGAAGAAATCAATTAAAGGAACATTGCTTTGGTAAAACCGGTCGCAATTGAGCCAGCCCAAACGGGTAGCGCTGAAAACATAACGATTTACATCAGAAACAGAAACTTCGTCGAGCTTGCCTTTTCTTACTTTCTTCTCAATCTGATTTAGCTCCATATTGTTGCTGTAAAAACCTGCTTCAACATCGTAATTAAAGGCTTTCAGATTTTCATCCAGTAGTGTGGCTTTATCACTATATTCTTTACTTAATTCTCATTCCGGAATCAAAAATGAAACAGAAAAACTATACAATACATTAACAGGATTTCCTCTATGCACTCCTGGTTTCCATTTGGGCATTTTACTTAAAAGGTAAACAGCCGCTTTGTCGAGCACGTTATTCGAACTTCGAAGAATAAGGATATTTTTAACATCTC
>JBKDZK010000496.1:0-10404 GCA_047971205.1 Draconibacterium sp. | reverse complement strand
ATAGGCAAAGTTGTCGTTCAACTGCAAAAATACCATGCCCAGTTTTGATTCGAAATGGCTGATGTGCAGGCAGAATTCATCAAGCAGGTAGTGTACATCTTTGAGCCTTTTAAAGTGGCTGATGATGCGGGTTATTTTTGGGAAAAATTAAAAATCATCGGGTGTTTTGTCGCGCCAGGCTGTTACCTGCGAAATAGATGGGGTGCCATAAAATGAAGCATTCAGTTCAATGCTGTTGAATTGCGACGAATAATAAAGCAACTCATCTTTGGTTCCCCGGGGGTAAAATCCTTTTATTTCGGTTTTGTTCCATTTGGCGCAACCCACATAAACTTCCGGCTGCTTCTTTTGCTCTGCATGCGTTAAAACTCTCGCCGTGTCGCTATGGTCGGGAGGCAGCTTAAAATTAATTACTGACGGGTTATCTACATGGCCGAAAATCATGTGAGTTATTTTAAATTCTGTACTTAAAACAAAATTCGGGTTTATTTAACTCAATGACAAATTTCAGCTGCTGTTGTTGTTAACACAGCGGCTGAGTGAGCGAGTATCAATAGTTAATTTTACTAATGTCTTCTGCCTTTTTGAGGCACTTTATTAAACCTCCGGTTCATTTTGTGTTCGCCGTCTACGTATATCTCCATCACATAACGTCCGTCTTCCAAATGTCGCAGATCGAGTCCGGTTTGCGCGTCTTTGATGTTGGAGAACTCGTGTGTTTCCACATATTCACCGTCTTTTGTGATCCGGACTTTTAAGGTGGATGGCTTATTGGTGGTGGTGTAAACCGTGGCGTAATCACGTACCATGCGCGGATAAATGTTTACGGAAAGATGTGGCACATTGGGATCAACCTTGGTTTCGTTGTCGGCCCTGAAGCCATAAAACTGCCCGTTTCCGCAATCACTTTCAAATAGATGAATGAGGTTGCCATCGGTGTCCTTTAAACGAAGACGTCCGTAACCGGCCTGTGCTAAAAACCAGAATTCCAGTCCTTCTCCTGCCGTATCAACCAGCTGCATGTAGTAGTTTCCTTCTGCTAATTCGAGCGTGTCGAGATAAGTTGTTGCAGTGTCCAGCATTTCGGGTGTCTTGGCATAAACCGTATCGTAGGCACTGTTTACGATGTACAACCAGTTGTCCTTCGGGCGGTTGTTGGTCATAAAATCCACCACAATTTTTGAAGGGATGTTCGGAATGTCTTCGAAACTTGCTTCGAGGCTGTTATCGCCGTCCCATTCATCTGCAACTCCGTTCGGATCGTTCAGGGTCACCGCAAAAGTGTTGGTGCCGGGGTGGGCATCAATTTCGCCGGGCAGTGTTACAAGGGCGCCTTCGTAAAAGCCCATATTTCCTTCCCATTTGAATGTCTTTTCCGCAAAACCAACTGTTTTGTACACAATGTCAAGGCTGGTAAGGTCCTGGCTTCCCAGGTTTCTGATCTTGATGATGGGGCTGAATCCCTGCGGATTGAAGCGGTTGTAGTTGTCTTTGCTGTTCGGTGCAATGATTTCCTCGATAATCACATCGTTGGCGCGGTTCGGCGCTCCGTACTGAAAAAAGTACGAGGTGATCTGTTCTTTGGGCTGGTCGATATTGTTGGCCGTAAAAGGCTCCATGTTCAGGTCGAGCGTATGTTTCGATTTCTCCAGCGGAATATCGATAACATCAGGCACCTGCAAATCTCCGGGACACCAGTAACCGCGGTCAAAAATCCAGGTTCCACCCTGCGGGTAAAGCGGGTTGTTGCCGCAATCTTTCCACATGTCGCGGTGGTCAACCACCTGCCCGTCAAAAAGCAACTCACGCCAGCGGCTGCAAAACTCGCTGCATCCGTTTGGCTGGTCCATTCCGTGTCCGGTGTGTTGAATCCGAAAGCGGCCAAAAGCAGCATTTTTCGCGGTTTTTACTTTTATGGGGGCCAGCTGTTTTTCGATGTCGTTGGCCGGGTTTCCGTATTGGTAGTTGCCGTCCCATGTTTTCTGAACGGTGATGAAATCAGCTACCTGCGGGCCGTACGTGATGTCGAAATCAATGCTCAGGTCCCAGCCCAGATCGGGTGATTCGTATCCCGAGTGAATGTATTCCAGTTCCACGCTGTCGCGCAGAAAGGCCTGAAAATCGGTTACGTCGATGCTCCAGGTAAAGCTCCATCCCTCTTTGAAATTGCTTCCGTAGGGAGTAAGCATACGGCCGATTTCAAAATTTACCGCTTTGCCGTTTTTCCCGCCCTGACGTAGAATTTTTACGCGGTCCATGTAGTCCCAATGCGCAATGGCGCGGTCTTCGGGATAAGCCAGGGTAAGGTTCATCACCACGCGGCGGATTTCTTTGCTGGCGGAAGGAAATTCACCCCACTGAACAAAGCTTTTCACTCCCTGCGAGGGATCGGTTACAATGGTTTCTTTGTCGAATACTTTAACGTTGGGAGTTTGGGAAAAAGCCAGCTGTCCGCTTAGCAGGACAATGACCAGTAAAATAAGTTTCTTATTCATCAGTCTTCAATATTTTCAATGGTTTTTATTTCGATAGAATGAGTTGAATGTCTTGCTGTGCGTCGTTTCCGGTAGTTACAGCAAACGTTTTTTCAAGTGCCTGCTCGGGATTGGTGACCACGAACTGATAGCTTGTATTTTTTTTGAGTTTAAACTGAAGAAAGTGGTTCAGATCGTCCGTCTTGCGGGGCGAATACCCGAAATTCACCTTCTCGTCATCTTTCTGCACATCCACTCTGCAACTTAAGCGCGATTCGCTGGAGCTTGTGTTTTCGTCGGCAAAAACCACCACATTGGCCAGCAGTTCATCTTCGGCAAGGGTGCTGTTTTGCACTGATTTCTCGTACAAATCAATGTAACGTTGTGTAACGTTGTGTCCCCAGATGTAGGGCTTCAGTCCGGTTGCCCTTTCTTTCATGCGTTCGTAACGCGTGCGCACATCTTCGGGCAGGTTGCTGAGGTTAACCACATTGGCGACATACGGAGCGTCAACGGCGGCATAATAAGGCAGGCCGGTGGGTTTATACGAAGCGGCATAAATCCAGTGCAACATATTGTCTGGATCGGCTTTTCCTGCATCGGCAACAAACCACGACTGATCGAGTGTGTCCACATAGTATTCAATAAACTTCCATTCGCCGTCCACCCAAACTTCACTCCAGGTGTGGTTTCCTTTGTAGTTGGTCCACATGGCAGTTCCGGCCAGGCGCGACGGAATTCCCACCGAACGGTAGGCGTCGGTCAGTAAAATGGAAAGCCCGCTGCAGGTAGCCATGTGTTCTTTCATGGCCTGCAAAGGACTGATGTCGACCCGCGAACGTTTGGTGTTGTACTCCACATCCACTTCTGTTGGAATGTTGTGGGCAATGTTCATCAGGGCATCCACCATGTTGTCTTTGTCTTTTACATATTTTGAAAAGCGTTCGTAAAAATCAGGTCTCCAGTGATCGCGGTTTTCCGAAATGTTGGCGTAAGGCAGTACTTCATTCAAAAAAATGGAATCGGGCAGCGCGGCGCACCAGGGGAATTCCCGGTGGGCTTTGTAGGCATACTGGTTGTTTTCGAGCAGAAAATCAGCCGTTAAAGTAGTAAGGTCGCGCTCGGGCATGTAGCTGATCAGAAAGGCCATTCCTTCCTTTTCTTCTGCCGGTGCTTCGGCAAGTGCCTTTTGTAATTCCGCAGCATTTTCTCCGGCTTTCACCAAAGCCGAGTCGAGCAGGGTGTGGTATTCTTCTGAAACTCCGGGGTATTTCGACTGGCAGGCAACCGCCAGAATCAAAGTGGTAACGTACAATAGCAGCTTATTCATTTTCCTGAGTTATTAAAATATTTTAATAATAAACAAAACTAACACAAAAAAATGAACAATAAACTTGTGTCCGGAAAAAATCCCTGAAAAAATGAACGGAGTGAATGAATGAAGCCGGCTGATAATTAATTGATTAATCGGCCGGCTTATTACGTATTAATGAAATAAATGTCGGTGCCTTTTTCTTAAATCAAACCGTTGTCGATGAGTTGCTGAAACATCTCGTTGAGCGATTCTTCCACAGGGCGGTAATTCATTTTCAGTTCGTTGATGCTTTTTGAGTTATCCGCTACAAAAGGGAGCCCCATGTTGCGTGAAATGTATTTTCGTGTAACGGCTTTGTTGATCATTGGCCCCATCAGCCAAATCAGCCATTTGGGCATTTCCTTTTTCGGGATGGGGTATTTGTCGCCGTATTTGGGTTGAAGGGCTTTGGCCATGTCGATAAACCAGGTATTGTGTCCTGAGATGATGTAACGGCCACTTGCGTCGGGTTTAAAACCGGCCAAAAAATGTGCCTCGGCTACATCGCGTACATCCACCAGGCCCATGCCCAGTTTTGGTGCGCCCATTTTGAGTTTGCCATCGCCAAAGGGCTGGATGATCCGGAAACTTTCGGAAGTAACCTGCGTGGGGTTGATTGCCGGGCCAATCACCAGGCTGGGATTTATCACCACCAACTCCCACTGCAGCTGTTCTTCGCAAATTTTCCAGGCTTCTTTTTCTGCCAGTGTTTTGGAATACGAGTAAGGTTGGTGTTCGAGTGAAGAGCTGGTGTTCCAGACTTCTTCTGTAAAAACCTTGCCGGGAGCGTGGTTCAGGTCGGCATTGTCGCCGTAAATGGCAGCCACACTGCTGGTCAGAACCACCCGCTTCACTGATTCCGTTTGGTTGGCTTGTTCCAGTACATTGCGGGTTCCCAGTTTGGCGGGGTTGATGAGGTCTTTCTGCGGATCTTTTACATCGGTAACAAAGGGCGAAGCCGTGTGGAAAACCAGCTCACAAACGGCCATGGCTTCGGCATACGATCCTTCTTCGAGTAA
This sequence comes from Draconibacterium sp., assembly GCA_047971205.1. GTDB lineage: Bacteria > Bacteroidota > Bacteroidia > Bacteroidales > Prolixibacteraceae > Draconibacterium. The sequence goes on along the minus strand of JBKDZK010000496.1, from coordinate 5,557 downwards.
ATCGGCCCTGAAATAACGGATCTCACCCGGCGTGTTTTGGGCAATCTCATCGAGGTATTTTAGTTTTCCCTTGTCGTCCGGATTCCGAACTGCTGCATGCACCGTTAATCCTTCTTCAAGAAGTTTTTTTACCAGCCAGCCTGCCACATAGCCGGTGGCACCGGTAACCAGTACGGGTTTTGATTTATCGATCGTCTTCATAATGTATTGGTTCATAAAGTTAGTTTTCTCTGCCGTAACGGGGCTTGTCCGGAAAAATCGTTGCCCCTGAGAATTTTGTTTGCAAGTATAGTTTTACTTGATCTAATAATCTCTGATTCATCATTAAAAAAATGTAAAATCAACCTTTCTTTTGGCATTAAAGATGCTTAAGAGGATAAAATTCGATAGCCTTGTGGCACCTATAGTATTTACCAACTAAAAAACCGAAATATGACCATTAACCGACGGAGATTTCTCTTGAACGGCGCATTGGGTCTTGGAGGACTCATTGTTGCTGAGAGAACTTACGATTTTTTTTCAGAGAGTAAAGCAAAGGCGAAGATACTGATTGTGGGGGGAGGTGCTGCCGGAATAACCATGGCCGCCTACCTTACCGATAAGTTGCGAACGCCTGATATTACCATTGTTGAACCCAACGAAACACATTTTTACCAGCCGGGCTATACCTTGATTGCATCGGGAATTTTTTCTCCCGAGCAGGTCACAAGATCTACCGGAAAACTGATTCCCAGAGGTGTGAAGTGGGTAAAAGATTCGGTGGCTGAACTGGTGCCGGATGCCAACTATGTAACCACACAGAAGAGCGGCAAGATTGATTATGATTTTTTGGTGCTGACACCAGGTTGTCAGATGAACTTCGATTTGATTGAAGGGATTTCGCGTGAAACGCTGGGCGAAGGAAATGCGCACTGCATCTACGATTACCAGGGAGCCATAAAATACCATCGGGCCATGGAGAAACTTACCTCCGGACGCAAAGATGCCCGCCTGGTTTTTACCGACACGTACACAAAACTGAAATGCGGCGGCGCGCCTAAAAAGATCTGTTTGATTACCGAAGATTTTCTGCGTGACAAAGAGATCAGGGACGGGTTTGATATTCAGTATTTCGGGAACTCGACCAACCTGATGACGCCCGTGGTTTTTGGCGACCGTCTTCAGCAGATTTATGATGAGCGGAACATCGGAATATCTTACAAACACCGCCTGGTATCGGTGGATACTTCAGCAAAAAACGCTGTTTTTCAGCAGATAGAGGAAGCTACGCTGGCTCCTCTGCCGGTGGACGATACAAAATTGATCACGGTGGATTATGATTTGCTTCATTTTATCCCGCCGATGAGTGCGCCCGATTTTGTGAAAAATTCTCCGCTGGCCATAACAACAGGCGATTTGCGTCACGGTGGCTGGGCCGATGTAGACAATGCCACACTGGTTCATACGCATTATAAAAACATTATGGTGGTTGGCGATGCGGGCGGACTGCGTACCAGCAAAACAGGGGCGGCCATTCGCATGCAGGCTCCGGTGGCTGCTGCCAACCTGGTTTCGATTATGGAAGGCAACGAGCCCGAAGAAACGTACAATGGTTACTCTGCGTGTCCGATCGTAACGGAGTACGGAAAGGTGCTGATGTGCGAATTTGGTTACGAGAAAGAGCTGATGCCAACCATTCCGTGGCTGGACCCTGCGGTAGAGCGCGGAATGTGGTGGATGTTGAAAGTGCACGGACTGGAGCCGATGTACTATCATGGCATGTTAAAAGGCCTGATGTAACCGAAGTCGCAATCTGCTTGCCGGACTTTACTTTGCCAGAATAATGATGTCTTTGGGGGCTAATACGTTTTTGGAATAGCCCTTCAAAGCTGAATTTATCATGGCTTTGCCCACCTGCGTGGTATCGACCACCGAGTGGGGAGAAAAGAATTTTACAAGGTTTACGAGCCAGAGAAAATAGTCGTACAAAAACTGGTAAGCTTTTGTGCGCGATTTTATGCCCCGTTTGGGGATGATCATTCCCGGGCGGAACATGTAGGCTTGCTTAAAACCAAGACCGATCAGGTCGTTTTCGGTTTTGCCTTTTATGCGGGCCCACATGCTTCTCCCTTTTTCGGTTGAGTCGGTGCCAACACCCGAAACATAGTTGAAAGTCATGTCCGGATTCTGCGTTCGAAGTACCCGGGCCAGTGCCAGTGCAAAATCGTAGGTTACCCGCCGGTAATCGGCTTCATTCATGCCCACAGAGCTCACTTCCATGCAAAAGAAGCAGGCATCGTAGCCTTCCAGTTGGGATTGTATAGGTGTGAAATCGGCAAAATCACGATGAATCACTTCCTTTAATTTCGGATGTTGAATTCCGAGCGGATTTCGGTTGATGACCAAAACCTCCGTAAGGGCTTCATGATCGAGGCACTCCAGAAGAACACCTCTCTCCACCATACCGCTTGCGCCGGTTATTATTGCTTTCATTTGTATGTATTTGTTTGTTTTATGTCTGTATCAGAGCTGGAACGCTGGAAGGCACTTTGTCAACCCCGAAGGCTTTCGGGATGGTGTGTGGGCACCATATTACTTTTTTTTCTTTTTATTTTCCAGTTGTTTTAGTCCCTCTTCAAGCTCCTTCATTTCCTGTACATCTTCAATCTCAATCTGAGTTTTCCAGTATTTTTTATATTCTGATTCTGCCAGTTCTTTTGCCATTTTTGCCGAAATTCTCCCGGCATGTTCCAAAATTTCCCTGTCGTTCAAAGTCATAAAATCATTGAGCTTACTAATCCAGTCTTTCATGTACATTGGTTTCCGGTTTCGGGCTTGCAACTCGGCAAAGGAAAGATACTGGTCAACGATTAAATTCAGGTCTTTCAGTTCATCTTTGGTGAGGTAGTTTTTTGCGATCGAGACATCGGTTTTCCTGATTTTTCCATGAGGCGCATTTTTCCATGTTGTTAACCCCATGTTTTGTTTTTCTGAATCAACACGTTTGTAGATTATTTCTGATGCCGTATGCCCATGAGTTGCCCAGTGCATCTTATTTTGCACTGATTTGAAAAACAACTGGCTTTCTTCTGTTGCCGGATCATAATCAATGGCAGTAGTGTAAATATCCTTGATTTTTGCATAGAAAATTTTTTCCGAACTACGAATGTCCCGGATTCTTTCCAGCAGTTCGTCAAAATATTTGTTGGTGTGCCCGGTTTCTTTTAAACGCTCATCGTTTAGTACAAAACCTTTTATCAGGTATTCACGAAGTTGTGTCGTAGCCCAAATACGAAATTGAGTTCCACGGTGCGACTTTACACGGTAGCCAACCGAAATAATTACATCAAGGTTGTAGATCTTTAAATTACGCTGAACCTCGCGTTTACCTTCGGTTTGAACTGTCAAGTAATCCTTGACAGTTGAATTCTCCTGCAACTCTCCTTCCCCGAAAATGTTTTTTATGTGCAGGCTGATGTTTTGTTTTGTGGTCTGGAAAAGTTCGGCCATTTGAATTTGCGAAAGCCAAACGGTTTCATCTTCCAGCCTGACATCAATCCGGGTTTGCCCGTCTTCAGTTTGGTATAGTAGTATTTCTGAATCTGCCATGTTTTTCTTGTCTTGACATTAAGTTTATTCCTGCTTTTTTACTAAAATACTATTTTCAATTTAGTTCGAATCTGTCAATTTACACAAATGTGTGCGTCGGCTTTTATGGTTGGGTGGAAATCACGTAATGCGGTGTGTTGTTCTTTGTGTTGAGTGCGACGGTTAGTGCTTTCGTTCCGGAGTTCAGTGTTTTCCTTGCCGTCATTAATGTTTTAACAGCGGAGCACTTTGCTTCTTTCTTCGCGGCAGATGATCCACACCTCACTCCGTTTGCTTGTATTTAATTGTATAATGGTTTGTTTTTAAAAGTCCGTCAGCTATCTACTCAATTGCCTGTAACAGTTTATCTGCAAATCTTTATTCAATATCGTTTAATTAAGAGAGAAATGAAGCAAACTGAAAATAATACACCCTTCGACTCCGCTCGGGTTGATTCTGTCAGACTGAGCGAAGTCGAAGTCTGTCGTCGTTAACTAAACGAGGTTGAATCTTTCTTATTAAAGCGGAAGCTCCTGTATGCCCTGATTCTTTTGCTTCTTCTAACTTATCAATATGACATTCTATTACTCCCTTATTAAAAAACGATCTACTCAAAATCTTCATACAAAAGATATTTTTTGCGCATTTGCTTGTATTCCGAAAGTTCTTCTTTCCAACTGTCCCGGATCTGTTCTTCTGTCCATCCCGCCAAAATTTGTTCACGGAGTTTATCTGTACCGGCCAACTTATTGAAGAAGTCGGGACGTGCAAAGAATTTATCGGGCATTTTATGGTAGAAATCAAGAATGTATTTGAGCGTAAACCGAATACTGTCAGCCTTTAATCCGCGCAAGTCTATGCCATAGCAAAGATTCCCCTGTTGCTCTACATGTGCTGACATGCCCACGCGGGTTCCCGGCGTAAAAGTGAAATCGCCAAACTGAGTGTCGGGATAGCCGATTACCTGAAATGGAAAATCTGTTCCACGGCCTATGCTGAAATCGGTCGCTTCAAATAAACACAGCAGAGGAAACAAACGAACCGATTGATAATTGGGTAAGCTGGGAGACGGAATAACAGGCAACTCGTATTTTGATTTGTGCGTGTAGTTTTCCAGGGTAATAACAGTAAGGTCGCACTTTTTCTCCCCCTTATCGAGCCAGCCTTCGCCGTTTATCATTTGCGCTAACTCGCCAATCGTAAGTCCGTGTATCATCGCAACTTTATGAAAACTGATATCCGATTTAAATTTATCGTCTTTCCGGACAGGGCCGTCAACCTGCTCGCCGTTAGGATTAGGACGGTCGAGAACTAGAAGCGGACGGTTATTATTGGCGCACAACTGCATTACATTGTGCATTCCTACAACAAAGGTGTAAAAACGAGCGCCAACATCCTGTATGTCGAATATCATTACATCCACCGAACGAACCAACGAATCGGCCTGGTGGTTTTCACCATACAGCGAATACAGCGGTAAGCCTGTTTTGGAATCCACATCGTTGTGTACGTCTTCTCCGCGCTCGATGGTTCCACGAAAGCCGTGTTCGGGAATGAACGCGAATTGTAGGTCAACACCTTTTTCCAACAGCACGTCAACCAAGTGTTTATCGCCAACAATCGCTGTCTGGTTCACCATTACGCCTACTTTTTTGCCTTCCAGCAAAGGCAGGTAGACATCTAAGCGTTCGGCACCTGTTGTAATTTTCTGTTGAGCATACGTAGTCAGCGAAATGCTCATGATGATTGCTAAAACCAGAATGACCCGTTTCATTGTTTTTTATGTTGTAAGCTTTTTAATTTCCTAATCTCTTGTTGACGTACCACCGAACCCCGCCCTGCAGTATGTACGGTTTTAAGTGCTGAAATTTATTAAATATTGTTTTTTATAGAATTTATTAATTCATCCTTTTTAAACCCAACCGAGAAATATAAAACTTTCCCACTTCTATCAATTAGCACAAATGTTGGTGCTCCTTTTACGCCATAT
>JBKDZK010000495.1:0-1536 GCA_047971205.1 Draconibacterium sp. | reverse complement strand
GACAATTTTGCCGATCTATGCTAATCGGGTACTGATTGGAACAGCCAACCATGGCGTGTTTATTTATGATGGTGAGACACTGGAACCTTGGGAAGGGACAGGAAATCAGTTTTTAAAAGATAATCAGATTTTTTCGGCAGCGAAGTTTCAGGATGCTTATTATGCTTTTGGGACGATTCAGGATGGTTTACTGATTACCGACGAGCGCGGGAAAATTATTCAGCATGTTAATAAGAAAAAGGGGCTGCAGAACAATACCATTTTGAGTATTGGCGTAGATGGCGATAACAACTTATGGTTGGGGCTGGACAACGGAATTGACTATGTCAATATTTCATCTCCGTTCACGTTTATGTATGATCCGGAAGGACTGGGGGCTACCTATTCTTCTTTGGTGCATAAAGGGAAATTGTATGTTGGAACAAATCATGGTCTTTTTGTAAAGGATTGGCCGGAGGGAATCCACTTGGATACAGAAGGATTTAGGCTTATCCCCAAAACTGTGGGACAAGTTTGGTATTTGGGGGTTCATCAGGGAGCCGTTTTGTGTGGACACGATAATGGCGCTTATTTGATTCAGGATGAAAGGGCAACACAGATTTCTGATATCCGGGGAGCCTGGATGTTTCTGGACTTAGCCGGGCAGGAAAATTATCTGATTGGCGGAAACTACAATGGCTTGACGCTTTTTCGAAAAACCGAAGGTGAACAGCCTTGGGAGTTGGTTGGCCCGGTGAAGGGCTTTTCCGAATCGTCGAAACTGTTGGCAGAGGATGAAGATGGATCAATCTGGATGAGCCACGGATTTAAAGGAGTTTTCCGCATTCAGTTAAACACCACTCTTGATAGTGTCGTTCATTACGATTTTTACAATTCAAACGATGGCTTACCCTCTGATATTTACGTGAATTTAATGACTGTAGGCCGCGATATCATCTATACGTCGCCCAATGGTATTTATGCCTACAATCCAGATTTAAATCTCTTTGAACCCTTGGTTTACTACAATAATATTTTTGAAGGGCAGACAGATATTGATTACATAAAAGAGGATCAGTTTAATAATATTTGGTTTGTTGGAGGAAGTGTACCAGGGGTATTGCGTTTTCAGGAAGATGGAACCTTTAATAAGGTTGCCGGTCCGTTTGAGTCGCTTGCCGGGCGTATTATTTCGGGTTTTCAGAACATTCATGTTGTTGATCGGGATAATACGCTGATCTCTTTAGAAGATGGTCTGGCCCATTACACCCCTAGTTATAAGGTTCATCAAGACGAACCTATTGGCGTGTTTCTCCGGGAGGTTGAAAACTTGACGACTGGAAAAACCGTTTTCCCCGCTTTGCGCTCGGAGCATTTTCCGGAAGATTCTTTGGCATTTGAGTACCGGGGAAATAACCTGCGGTTTACGTTTTCAAGTCCGGAATACAAAAGCCTGGATAAGCTGAAATTCAGCTATCGTCTGGTTGGGTATAGCGAAAGCTGGTCTGAGTGGTCTGAGAGCTCTGTGTGTGAGTTTATGAACCTGTATGAGGGAGA
>JBKDZK010000494.1:0-3203 GCA_047971205.1 Draconibacterium sp. | reverse complement strand
TCACTATTTCCGTTATAATATGACATTAAAAATAAGAAAAGGCAAATCTAAGAATATTCGCCATTCGAACCATCGGATAAATAAGTAATGCGCATCAAGGGTTGAAAAACCATAAAAAAGTACTTAAATAGCCGATAATCAACAATATGTATTTATTTTTCTGAAAATCAACACCTTACAATTAGATATGATTTCCAGGGATTAAAACGACAAGTTAATAAGAATTTATTTTTATTGGAGAACATGTTTGTTTTCTTTGATGAAGTGTTCTACAAAAAAGCTTTGGGCTTGCATATAAGCACTATCTTTCTCTGTATATTTTTCAAGTTTCGCGTTGGTAAAAGAGTATTTGTATTCGTAACTGCCTTTAGGTGTTTTGCTCCGGCGTATGCCCAACAAACAGCGCAACATAAGGCTGTTCTCTTTGTCCCAAACATACACCCTGCGGATAAGATAATCGGCAAACAACTTCACTTTTGTCGTGTTCCGGGCATATATATGTTGGCAATCTTTGTCGGAAAGCTCGGCCATGTACATATCAACCCTGATATCTTCTGCCAATGGTTTTTCGTTTACCGGTTTTCGTCCTTTGCCACTATACGGAGGGATCCCAACTTCACATTCCTCCAGGTATATTTTTTGTTCGTGATTGTTACCAATTTTTCTGATATAGCATTATCAAGTGCTTACCATTTTAAGACAGACGGATTTATAAAACATAGAGGTCACTCATAAGCTTTAAATCATCCATCAAATGGTTCGAATTTTGTACCGTAGGGTTCACAAATGGCATGATTTGGCTTCGAAGAGGTATGATTTGGCTTCATACCTCTTTTGTTTTTTAAAACACTACATGTCTTCCATGGAAAATTCCATGTATTCCGCAGTATAATCTTTTAACTGAGACTGAAGCAGTTTTTTGGCCTTTTCCTGCAACACCAATATGCTGATATTCTCTTTTTTTCGCTTCACTTCTACAAATAGCACAACTTTGGTAAAATCGTCAACTGCTACAATATCCAGTTCATTCTGGTTCCCTTTCTCCCACCAGGTTCCGATTGCTGAATACTGCTGAAGATTTACCAACTTTTCCGTAAAATACCGCTCCAGTATCTTTCCACTGTACGTTGGGTAATCACGCTCCACAAGACTGCGCAGATACCCGAAGTTTCCTATCTCAACTGCACTCTGGTATTTATAAATAAAACGGAACCAAAAATTCAGGAAATTGTCCACAATCTCATATTTAATATTCCGCCCTCCCGGCCTGGCAAACATGGGGCGTATTTTTCGGATTAAGTTGAAATCATTTTCCATCCTTTCCAGATACCCTCCAATGCTTACTTCAAGAATTGATTCAATTTCAGAACGGGATGTCTTGGACGATGCAATAAGTGACAGAATTGAAAAATAGGTTGCATAATCCTTCCCGAATTCTTCAATCAGGACATTGCGTCCTTCGTCAATAAACAATGAGTTTTCCCGGAAGACTTCGTCCAACATTTTACTGAGTGTAAATGCTTTTTTGCTTATCAAAAGTTCCACATATTTGGCAACTCCTCCGGTCAATACGTAAAACGCCAATAAATCCTCGGGTGTATATTCCGGATAATTGTCAGCCAATATCTCTTTAAGGGTATCCACACGGAAAGGTTTCAGGTAAATACGTTCAGTTGCCCTGGCAAAAAGTGGCTCCTTTGAATTTTCGAATATACTCTTCATCCGTGAGTAAACCGATCCGCAAACAATTAGGTTGATTTTACTCCGCTCCTTATAACTGTCCCAGATATTTTGCATTTCGCTGTAAACGGATGGATTAACATTATTGAACTCCTGGAACTCATCAATAATCAGCGAAAAGTTTCTCGTTGCAGATAAATCCATCAAATATTGGAACAAGTCTTTAAACTGAGTAAACGAACCAAACAGCTTAACCTGCAACTTGCGTTCAATCTCTTCTTTAAATTCTTCACAAATCAGGACTTCATTTTTGCGGGTCACAAACAAATAAAGGGCAGTATCTTCATTCTCAACAGCTTTCTTTAGAAGACTTGTCTTTCCAATGCGCCGACGTCCTACAACCACCGTCATTTGTGCCTCTGTTCCCGAATGTTCTTTGATAGATTTTAAAAACGCCAATTCTTTTTCTCTGTTATAGAATTTCATTATCTACTGATTTTATTGTAACGCGAATTACTGTAATCTGCATTGCGATAGCTCAAATATATGTAGTTTCTTTTAAATACATAATTGTCGGTTTAACTATTTTAGCAAACTTGTACTCAAAACAAGGCAACGCGTAAAAATGGATTTTAAAGCTTTGAAAGAAAAATACCAGCTCTTGCTCCTTGAAATCACCCGCCTGCGAGAAGAAATAAAAAGGCTGAGGACTAAACTTGGTAAGGATGCAATTCATGTAGAGTTACAAGGTTCAGACAACAAGGTTCCTGAATATCTTGCTGTGCCAGAGCCGGAATTATTTGATTGGCACATAGAACCTAACCTTTCAGCATCATTTGAATCCACAAACAAACATTCTGATGCCAGCACAAAAATCAGGCTCTTTCAATCATTGTTCAGGGGAAGGGATGATGTGTATGCAAAAAGATGGGAAAATAAAGCAAAAGGAACTGCCGGCTATTCACCTGCCTGTGGTAATGAATGGAAATCAGGCATTTGTCAGAAGCCAAAAATAAAATGCTCAGTATGTAAACATCAGGATTTTCTTCCTTTGGATGAAGCGGCTATTGACGCACATTTGCGTGGCAGGCAAAATCTTGTTGCCGGTATTTATCCCTTGCTGTTAAACGAAACCTGCTGGTTTTTGGCAATTGATTTTGACGATGACGGGTGGCAAAAAGATGTAACGACGCTCAGGGAAGTATGCTCCCTATTTGGAGTTCCCTTTGCAGCCGAAAGGTCACGGTCCGGGAATGGTGCCCATACATGGTTTTTCTTCTAGAATCCTGTTCAGGCTGCTTTAGCCCGAAGGTTTGGAAGTGCACTGCTAAGCTATGCCATGAGCCAACGGCACGAACTCACGTTTAAATCTTATGATCGTTTCTTCCCAAATCAGGATACTATGCCAAAAGGAGGTTTTGGTAATTTAATAGCACTACCTCTGCAAAAAACAGCAAGAAGGAATAACAACAGCGTTTTTATTGATGAGCATTTTCACCCGATAGAAGATCAATGGGCTTTTC
>JBKDZK010000493.1:0-5372 GCA_047971205.1 Draconibacterium sp. | reverse complement strand
AGAGAAATTATTTTAAATGACAAAAAAATTACATTATGAAGAAAAATTTAATAAGATTAGTGCTTGCCATTTTCGTGATGGTTAGTTGTATTGGGCTTATTAGGGTATTTAGCCCTGATATGGAAGCCAAGGAAAGAGAACGTGAATACTTCAATCCAGAAATTGATGCTCCGTATGATGCTTGTGATACAGGAGGGCAGAGTGTTTGTTATATTGATTGACCGTATTGATTTTTTTTAAAATTAAAACCGTCTGATAATGGAGAGATAACATGACTATATCTATTCAAAATCTGACGGTAATTTTTAATAGTATGAAAGTAATAATTATAGTAATATTCGCTGCTATCGTTCTTTTTTCCTGTAACAGAAAAAAGGAAATCAACCCTTTAACTGTAAAGTTGGTAGAAGTTGAAAAGGTAAAATTCCAGGTGTCGGATGATGTTATCCCGCTGGCAATAAACATTGAATATTTGAAAGGGTACATCATTTACTATTTATATATTTTAGATGGTGATAATCATCTTTTGGTTTATAATCTCGATACAAGAGAATGTATTAAAAAGTTGGATTTAGAGGTGGAAGGAAATAATGGGGTTGGAAAAGCTACATGTTTTAAAGTTTTATCGCCCGAATCTGTATTAATTACATCAAAATTCCATCAGAAACTCTTTCTTGTTAATGCTGATGGAATTGTTATTGACAGATATCCGTTTGAATGTGATAGTTTACAAACATCTTACTGCAATTCTGGCATCGATCATCCTATTGTCGTTAATAATGATGTGTTTATACTTCCGCAGAATTTTGTGGGGAACTGGAATAACCTAAGCACAGAATATTACAACGCTTATACGACTACAATTTGTTTAAACCGCAGTTCCGGAGAAATAACAAAAAGTGGCATGGGCTTCCCTTTTCCACAAGATGAATTCACTTCGCCCGGATTTTCATATTGTTATCTTAATGGTCAATTTATTTATTCGTTTGATGTAGTCGATAGTATTTATTTCCTGAATTCGAACGGAATGGTTCGATCGAGATACGTGGGATCTCCTAACATTAAAAGCCTTCCTAAGAAGAAAATATTAAAGACAAATTCAATTGAATCGATAGTAAAGGATTGGGTTAAGTCGAGCCATTTTGCTCAAATTCAAAGCGATACAACTCAAAACATAATTTACCGCTTTTACCGCATTGGGCTTGAAAATTTAACTTCAGATCAAAATATTATGGAGATTCATCGATACCCTCCCCGGTTTGGCATACAAATTCTTGACGAAAATGGCGCAACAATTGGAGACCAGGTTTTTCCCGAAAATCAATTTTTTTATCATAACAGTTTTGTTGCCAAAGGTATCTTGTATATTTCGAACAATCACCCGTTGGGCGACGATTTCGATGTCGATTTTTTCACTTTTACTGCATTCAAATCGGAGTTTAACAATGAAGATTAAAAACCTGGTGATTCTTATTTTCCTAGTTTTTTATTCCTGTTATCAGCACAATAACAATCAGGATGTTGAGGCTTTAATAAAAGTAATTAAAAATGACATTTATGAGGATGGGATATATTTAATGCTGCCGGTAAACTATTGTTTTGACTGCTTTAGTGAAATTTCGAATGAAATACTTGCTTTGGATTCGGCGGTAAATATTACCGTTTTTATAAGGACTGATAATTCAAAAGAGCTCGTTCGTTATAAAAGGAGTTATCCGGAACTTACTTATAGTTTATCGCCGGTTGAAAACACTGCTTATATTCATTATCCGGTATTGTTAATTAAGGAGAAGAGGGGAATACAGAAACTTTATATTACAAAACCGCAAGATATCCATAGTGCTTTTAATCAAAAGGATTAGAAAAAAGTACATATTTCAACTATCAGGCATTATTGTCCTGATTTTTTTCTTTTATTCAAATTACTCTGTTTACCATATTGTTTCGCAATCAATGGAAAATACCTTATTGGTAGGAGATTATATTCTTATAAAAAAGCTAAAACGTAAATCTTTGAAGTATGGAGATATAGGTGTTTTTAAATCGTTTCGGCACATGCGGAATTTCACAAAAAGGGTTATTGGGCTTCCCGGCGATACGATAGAAATTCAAGATTATAAGGTGTATCGAAACTCAAAGCTGATTCCGTATAAAAACAATTCTGCCTATTCAATCGATTTTTTCCAATCAGAAGATGGAAAAAGGGCAAGTTCTAAAGTTGAGTTTAAAAACAAAAGGTTTATAATTTCGCAAGATTCTCTGTTTGTTGTGGGCGACAATATTAAAGATTCTTATGATTCAAGGTATTTCGGGCCAATCCCAAGCAAAATTTCATATGGTAAGGTGGAAATTGTGATTTTCAATTACTATAACGGAAAGCACCAATGGAGCAGAATTTTGAAAAAGGTTGATTAACACCTGTCGAAGAAGAACGATTTATTTTGCCAAATACAATCGTTTGCAAAAGCCGGAGACCACTCTATTGGCGATGTAATCAGCCGGATGCCGGGATTTGATGTTACCGAAATGGGACAAATATATTACCAGGGCAGGCCCATACAGAAATATTATATCGAGGGAATGGATTTGCTGGAAAAACGCTATGCTTTGGCCAACAAAAACCTTCCTCATAAATCGGTAAGTTCGGTTGAAGTGTTACAAAACCACCAACCGGTTAAAATGCTCGAAGATAAAATAGCATCCGACGAAACCTCGATCAATATCAAGCTTAAAAACGACGTAGCAATTACCGGTACCCTGTACGCCGGGGCCGGAGGCTCGCCCTTTCTGCACGACATAAACCTAACCCCCATGTTGTTCAACAAAAAACAGCAAATAATTGCCACCTGGCAGAGCAATAACATGGGCGAAGATTTAAACACCCAGCACCAGCCACTAATTTTCAGCAATGGCGAACTGCAGGGCTATAAAAACCGGAAACCCGGACTGCTGAGCATTTTGCAGCTTTCGAAACCGGAAATCGAAAAAGAACGCTATCTCGACAACAGTGCCGACCTTATTTCGTACAACCATTTGCTGAAAGTTAAAAACGGAACGGAACTAAAAATCAACAGCAGTTTTTACCACGATAAAATCAACGAAAAAGGGAAAACAGAGACTTCATACTTTCTGGATAACGATACCGTTTCGTTTAACGAGATTACACAAAACAAGTATTACAACAAAAGCCTGGGCACCGATTTAACAGTTACCCAAAACGAAAAAAAAAGGTACCTCACCAACAAATTCAGTATCAATAAGTTTTGGGACAGCGAGCAGGGTTGGGTCCAACAAAACCAAGAGCTGCTGCAGAAAGCAGGGACACCACATTTTTCGCTGGCAAATGATTTTGACATTTTACTGCCCGTAAAACAAAATTTTGTACGGGTATATTCCTTCGTAGATTATAACAACTCGCCCCAACGCTTGTCATTTTCTCCCGGAGTTTTTGAGCAGGTGCTAAACAACGGGCAACCCTACGGGCAAACGCTACAAGATTTTACCGAGAAAAACCTGCTTGCGCATAACTTTTTTCGGTTTACCTTAAGCCGTAAACCCTGGACTCTTGAAACAGAACCCGGCATCAGGCTTGAACACCATGAGCTAAAAACGTCGATCGAAAAAGACCGGGATTTGTTGTTGGCCGACAGCCTCGGGAACAATTTAAAATGGAACTATACCGAACTTTACCTGTCTGAAAACATTGAATACAAAAAAAACAAACTCTGGCTTTCGTTGAAGCTGCCCCTAAATTTCCAGGATTATAACATCCGCGACAAGATACATGACTCTTCCGGCAAATTCCAAAAACTACTTTTTACGCCGTCGGTTAATTTTAAATATGATTTAAACGGGTTCTGGATCCTGCGTGCGGGAGCTAAATACAATCAACAAATGGGCGATGTGAGTTCGCTTGCACAAGGTTATGTGTTTTCGAGTTACCGTCAGCTAAAAAAGGGGATTGACCAATTGGCAGAGAAAAACGGAATGCGCTACCTCATAACAGTCGAGTACAAAAACCCGATCTCCGGTTTTTTCTCAACACTTGGATGGACAGACAGTTACACCTCTAATAATTTGCTTCTAAAACAACAAGTCAACGAAAACGGATTGCTGTTTTACGATGTAATCCGGAAAGACAATCGCTTAATCCTGAAGAACCTTTCTTTTTCCCTGAGTCAATACCTTATAAACTGGCAGGCCACAGTTGACCTGAAGGCAAACTATACGCGCAACAAAAAAGAATATTTGCTGAACGACCAACTGGGGTGGTTAAGCAATAAAGTCTATACCTTTGATTCGGGGATAAGTATAAACCGTTGGAAAAAGGTAGATTTAGGATACAGCTATAAACTGCAATTAATAAAGCAAACCTCACAACAAGCCAAAATATCGGTAATAGGCCAAAAACATTCGGCGAGCATTTTTTATACTCCTGAAAAAAGGCATTTATTTGGCTTGTCGGCAGAATACTACAGCACTAAACAAAGTGGGCAACAAAGCTCAAATGTCCTTTTCGCCGATTTATCGTACCACCTGAAACCATCAAAAGGTAAACTTAAATACAAAATGGAAGTACGGAATATATTTAATCATTCCGAAATGCTGCGTTATTACAACAGCGATATTTCGCTTGTAAGAAGCGATTATTCCATACGCCCGAGGCAGTTCCTTTTTACCGTTTCGTTGGGCCTGTAAGCCGCAGCGCATTTTTTGTATGCGACATAATAAATAGAAAGGCTTGATAGCGATATGGATGAAACCAACTCGTCTTGTTGCTCTTTTGTATAAAAAAAACCTACTATCAAATCAATAGTCTTTCAGGGAAGCGTCGCATCATAAATTTCAGGAATATCGATAAGCGTACGGGTGTACATGGCTCGAGACCCCTTTACGTTCGGGTGGTGATAGATCTGTCCCCAGCTCCCGCTGTAATCTTCGTGATACATCATTGATTTATCGACTTCCAGCCCATCGTGATTGATGGAAGTGGCGATATCAAATTTACACCCGTTGATATGGTATTTCTGGCGTATCTTTTCTATCATCTGGTTGACCCCAATCTGGGTGCCGCTCTCATTGCAAGGGATATTATTAAGGATGGGGACAGAGCCTTGCGACAAGATATATTCGACCAGTTCGCTCAGGTTTTCTTCCGTATTCCCACCATTGGTGCCAATGGTGACCATCACATATTTGGCTTTGACAAAGGGCAACTCATTTTTAATCCGTTCCAGCACATGGTAGATGGTGCATCCGCCCCGGCCGCTACTAATCGCTTTGACTGAGACGTTTTTCATAATCAGGTGTGTCCAGGCCGAAGGACGATCCCTGGTAGGAAAATCTCACTCCGCTTCGGTACTCGAGTTGCC
>JBKDZK010000492.1:0-1965 GCA_047971205.1 Draconibacterium sp. | reverse complement strand
GATATCATCAAACTTTTTATAGACCAGCGTGCCCTCCGCTATCTCTTTTTTAGATGATGCGACTTGTATGCGATAACGAATAGCCTCCTTCACCTCTTCGTTATTTGCTAAAACCTGTTGGTGAATTTTGCTTTTTGAATCAAATTCCTTCTTATAATCCCGAACGGCTCTAAAAATAGCAGAAGCCATATAAGTCTGTCCTTTATCAGAAGCGATGAACTTTTCCTCAGTATGATTGGTCAGAAATCCAAGTTCAACCAATACACTAGGCATTGTAGCCTTTCTCAGAACCAGAAAACCGGCCTGCTTAACCCCTCTGTCGCGACGACCAACCCGCTCCTTAACTTGATTCTGAACAAGCGAGGCCATATAAATACTCTGATCGATATGGATATTTTGCATCAGTTCGAATATAATGTATGATTCGGCGGAATTAGGATCAAAGCCTTCATAAGTTGTCGTATAATCGTCTTCCAGAACAATAACAGAGTTCTCTAGTTTGGCTACTTCCAGATTTTCTTTGGTTCGGTGCAGGCCCAGCACAAAGGTTTCAGCACCATATATTCGCGAGGTGGAGATGGCATTGGCATGAATGGATATAAACAAATCAGCCTTGTGTTTATTGGCAATCTCGGCCCGTTTATTAAGCGGAACAAACACATCAGTCTTGCGTGTATAAACAACATTTATATCAGGCATGTATTCATTAATATATTGGCCTAGTTTAAGAGCTACATTCAAAACTATGTCTTTTTCTTTCGATATTTTTCCAATAGCACCAGGATCCTTCCCTCCATGACCGGCATCAATTATAACCGTTTTAAAAACCAGATCTTCCTGTGCATAGGAGGCAACAGTGTTAAAAAACAATAAAACCACGAAGGACAATAATGAGACAGGCCGTGTTATTAATGAATAAATTGTCATACTTTTAGTTTATTACTGTTCAAAAATAGAAAATTATACACAGGTAAAAAAAGCCTGCGAGGCGCATTATTTAAAGGTCATGTCTGCCAATGCGCATTTTTTACTTATTTTTGTGAACGCTTGAAAAAAATACAACTTTGACACTAATTAGATCTAAAGTATACAAGGCACTCATACACGTTGTTTTAGCAATTACACTGCCGCTCATATCACTCCATAATACTGGCCTTTGGGCGCAGGAGGCCATTGAAATAAAAGAAAGTCAGCAGGAAAAAACTGACACCGACAGTACCAATGTTCAGTCGGATTCTTTTGTTATTGATGCTGAAATCAACTACAAAGCGACCGATTCTATAGATTTTGATTTAAGTACCCAGAAAACCTACTTGTATGGCAACGCCGAGGTAAGTTATCAGGATGTTTTACTCAAGGCGCACACCATTGTATTAGACATGGACAGCAGTACTGCCTTTGCCTATGGCACGAAGGATACACTGGGTAACGAGATAGGCCTGCCGGTTTTTACAGACCCCAGCGGCGAATACACCATGCGTCGTATGAGGTACAATTTTAAAACAGAGAAAGCCATTATTGAGCACATTGTCACTGAACAGGGAGAAGGATTTGTGGTTGGCGATAAAGCTAAAAAGATTGAAGATGACTCTTATTGCATGCGTCATGCTAAATACACCACCTGCGATCATCATGATCATCCCCACTTTTACCTTAACCTGACAAAAGCAAAAGTAATACCTGGTAAAAAAACAGTTACCGGTCCGGCATACCTCGTTGTGGAAGATGTTAAGCTACCTATTTTTGTCCCTTTTGCGATGATCCCCACAACCAGCTCCTATAGCTCTGGTTTTCTGTTTCCCTCATACCGCGATGAAAAAATAAGGGGCTTTGGTTTAACTGACGGAGGCTACTATTGGGCAGCCAACGATTATTTCGACCTAATGGTAAAAGGTGACATATTTACCAATGGCTCATGGGCAATCCGCACCGGCTCCAACTACAAAAACCGCTATAATTACAGCG
>JBKDZK010000491.1:0-5114 GCA_047971205.1 Draconibacterium sp. | reverse complement strand
ATCCGTGAAATTATCACGTTCGGCAATGCTTTCAGGAACAAAATACCCTACCATTTCGGCACTATTGGTTCCGTCGTAGGTTACAATTGTTCCGTTTTCTTTTGCTACTTTCAATACACCTTCTTTTTCTTCAACCAGCCACTCGGGAAATTCAGTCTGGAAATCAATCCACAATCCACGCATAATATCAGGATTTTCTGATGCTTTCATGTACTCGATTTTATTCCAGCGTTTAATATCCAGCAACCGGGAATGTTCGTAAACAAACTCCATTCTGCGCTCACGTCTGATTTCCCAAATCAATGCAGGGACATCGGTGTCGCGTTCCGGATCATCCGGAATAGCATTTAACATCAAAGGAGCTGTTGACGTAATGCCTTTCTCTGTAGCAACAGCATCAAGCGGACGTTGACGAATGGCATTGATGGATGCATCCAGATCGGCCTGAGTAACAGCTGCTCCACTCATGGTAGCCATTTCTGCTTTTGCCTCAATCCAGTTTAATACAACTTCGGCCAAACGCATAACAGGTGCATCGTTTGTATTGGTATATGATCCATACATAGGAGGGTAGCTAGATCCATAAAGGGTAGGTCCAACCCTGTCGATGAATTTATCTGCATACAACAAAGTGGCCGATTCTTTCATCGGAGCATTCCAAAAAGTTGCTTCAAAACGTGGGTCACGGGTGGCGATCATATTTGAGAGATCTAATTTATCTGCATTTTCAACTGTCGAAAGGTGGTATGGTTTTCCGTCGTTACAGATAAATGCCTTGGCCAGTGCCAGGTTAGGAGCAGTTCCTTGTCCTTCTGTTAAGTTGGAGTAAGATGCAACATGGTGTGTTACCCCCAGGGCTGCATCGTAGTGTCGGTACATAATCACTTCTTTGTTGCTTGCCAAGTCCTGAGATCCGAAAAGAGAGCGGAAATCACTGGTAAAAGAGTATTTACCGGAGCTCATTACAATGTTGGCAGCTTTTACTGCTTGTTGCAGGTATTTGTTTGCCTTGGCAGTATTGTTCAGGTGATATTTTTGCCAGGTACCTTCAAACAGCATAAAACGGGAGATGAAACCGGCTGCAATGTAACGGTTGAGGTACTGCGCATTGCCGTCCGAAGTTCTCATATTCTCCAATACGTATTCAAAGTCTTCGTAAACTTTATCCATTACCATAGTCCGGTCGTCACGATCTTTGTAAAGAGTATCCAGTTCAGAGTCTTCGATTACTCTGCCATAATAAGGAACATCTCCGAAAACACTAACCAAACGTCTGTATTCGTAACCTCTAAAGAAGCGGGCAACAGCACTCCAGTGATTGTATGATTCGTCATTCAGAACACTTTCTTTCATTCCATCTATGCGGTCGAGGTACAGGTTTGATTTTCTAACCCAGGAAAAGTTCCAGGTTGGGCCCGCATAGGTTGTTTCCATACTAGGCGTTGAGCTTGTGCTTGCTCTTGAAGATGGAGCTTGTGTTTCGAAACCACCTTGTTTCCCTCTGGAAGTAAAGTCATCAGAAAAATAATATCCGCGCAGGGGAGCATAATCCGTTCCCCAGGTTGAATTATATCCGACAAAATAATTTTCGTAGAAACCATGGGAAAACAGGCGGACATTGTTTTCTGAGGTCCAGTAGTTATCATCGTTCATCTCTGTCAGCGATGGCCTGTCCAGAAAATCGTCGCAGCCAATAAATACAAGCAGGATGAGGGTCATTAAAATTAAACTATACTTTTTCATGATTGTGTCGATTTTAGAAATTTAACTGTAGACCAATTGACGCACTTTTAAAGGTTGGAGTTCCAACTCCTGTACGGCTTAAATTATAGTTACTATCGTTCCACATAGAGTAACCGGCAATTTCTTCCGGATCAATTGGCAGGTCGCGCAAATGATCAAACGTAAAGAAGTTCTCAAGTGATACGTATACCCGAAGACTGTTCAGACTTGCTTTTTGAACAAGCTCAGCAGGAAGAGTATATCCGAATGTGATGTTTTTAATTCTCAGGTAAGCCATATTAAGCAGGTACCTTGACTGAGGAACCATGTTTAGACTTGTGCTACTTCCCGCCAGGTTGTATGGGCGAGGATAAAAAGCGTTGGTGCGATCTTCTCTCCAGAAATCGCTGGCCATTGCTTCTGGCATTGCACCATCAGAGGCCTGAAAACCCGGAATAGCGAGAAATCCATTCCCCCAAACATCACGTTTCCCAACACCCTGAATAAATATAGATAGATCAAAACCTTTATAATCCGATCCAACCCTAAAACTATATTCGTAGCGAGGGGTGCTGTTCCCGATTACTTTTAAATCACCATGGTCATCCAATGATCTTTTCCCATCGTTAATAACCCCATTGCCATCCAGATCTTTGAATTTTACGTCGCCGGGGCCAAATATAAAGTTGCCAGACTGAAGAAAGCCTTGGGTAGCGGCTTTGGGATCTGAAAGCTGATATATTTCTTTTCCTTCAGGAGAAGTTGTTTTTACCAGTTCGCCATTTGCATAAACAAAGTCTTCTTTTTGATACAGACGATCGGTTTCGTAACCCCAGATATCGCCGTATATTTTTCCAACGTAGTTTTGGTTAACCAGTCGAGTGGTTCCATATCTCGTAATTTTTGTTTTTGCGTCGGCCAATGTGGTAACAACATTAATTCCCAAACCATTTTTAAACCGGTGGTTGAAATCCAACTGAACTTCGAAACCGTTGGTGCGCAAAGAACCAAAATTGCCTTTTGGAGCCAAGGTTCCATAGGTTGTAGGCAAGCCTTCCTGAGGAACGATCATGTTTTCGGTATCACGTTGATACCAGTCGAAAGTAAGTCCCAGCTTATTGTCAACAAAGCGGGCATCGAAACCCAGGTCGAGGGTTGTAATGTCCTGCCAGGTTATAGATGCAGCTACGGAAGCAGGGGTGCCAAACTGGTAAAGTTTTGCTCCGCCAATGATCCAGTTGTTGTACCCTCCGGTCATAGTTGGTATATACAATGAATTCTCTACCGTCTGGTCCCCGATTGTTCCCCACGATCCTCTCAGTTTCAGAGAGCTCAGCATCGGTTGCAATCCCTGCATCCAATTTTCTTCGCTAATACGCCATCCTGCCGAGAAGGACGGGAACCAACGCCACTGGAGATTTGCAGGAAACTTGGAAGTACCGTCGTAACGAATGTTGGCTTCCAGTAAATATTTTTCTTTCAGATTATAGTTTACACGGCCAAAGAATCCGAGTTGAGATTCCCAATATTCGTCGCCTCCTGAAGTTTGTGTACCCGTAGCCAGATCAAACTGAGGGTTATTATAATCAATCAACATGGTTTTTGTAGACTCATTCGAAGATAATTTATAAGATACTTTATTTATTCCTGCCATGAAATTGAAGCTGTGAATTTCATTCAGAGTGAGACCATAAGTTGTGTTAAAGTTAATGGTTGACCACTTTTTATTCTGGGCATTACGATATACATGATCGGGGTTCGCCCCCGGACCTGTATAGGTTAGCAAGTCAAGCTGATATGCCTCCATTGCTCCTTCTGCTGTTGAAGAAACTTGTTCTCCTGCACTATTGACGTATATTCTTCCGCCATTTTCGTCGTATTTAGGTAGAGCAGCGCCCCAGCTATTACGAGCGGTATAGCGTGTCCCAGGTCTTTTATTCATATATTCCTGATTGGCATAGGTATAATCAAAGTTGATATCCCAGTTTTCAGTCGGAGTAATTACAAAACCTCCATTCATACTTGTATAGTTGGTTTCCTGAGAAGCTGTGTTTGCCTGAGAAGTTTCAGAAACGGGGCTTCGTATAGGATCACCATCTTCCGTTGTGAGGGGATAAATTGGTGCCCAACGATATAGATATAACCATGGATCGGCTGCTGTTGACGAAGTCGCGTAAGGGTACCTTTTTACTCTTTTTGAAAAGATAGAACCTGCATGAACTCTTAGCCAATTGTTAACTTCGGTACCTACTTTTATTGAGCCGTTATAACGTTTGAAATCGTCTTCTTTAGCCGTTTTCATCATGCCAGTCTGATCCAGGTAACCAAAGCTGATGTTATAATCTGTTTTTCCAGACCTGCCGTTTACAGAAAGATTGTGTTGATGGGTTGGTGTCCATTCTTTGATCATGTAATCGTACGGATCATAAGTACGCAAGCCCAGTTTGAAATTGTTGGCATCAATGTACCAGTCACGTCCATAAACCATTGGGTCGTTTGTTTTTACAATGCCCCCCCATTGTTGTTCCCATTCTACCGCTTTTTCATAGCTATCACGAGTAACCCTCCAGAAAGCACCGGTAAACGTGCCTCCAATTCTTTCTGCTGCTAAAATGGAATACTCCAAAGCATCGACTCCTCCCATTTCAATTTTCTTGGAAATGTTTTGGAATGACAGGTTGGCTGAATAAGATACCTTTACACTTTCGGTTGACGCTCCCTTTTTAGTCGTAATAAGGATTACCCCGAAAGCACCTTTGGCTCCATAAATGGAGGCAGAAGCAGCATCTTTTAAAATAGAGATAGATGCAATGTCGTCCGGATTTATCAACTGAATAGAAGGAATCTCAACGTTATCAAGTAAAATAAGCGGAGTATTACCACCTTCGAATGAAGCCAGCTGACCACGAATTTTCAGGATCGGATCGGATCCGATCTCTCCACTTGGAACGACAACGTTCAACCCAGGGGTCAATCCTTGCAACCCCCGGCCAACATCGGGAATAGGACGGGCTTCGAGCTCTTTAGTATCAACCGAAGCGACGGCTCCTGTTAGATTGGTTTTTTTCTGGGTTCCGTATCCCACCACCACAACTTCGTTTAGCTCGGCCGATGTTGATTCGAGTACAATGTTGTATGTAGAAGAACTGCCAACTACAATCTCTTGCGATTCCATCCCTATGAAACTGATTTGTAGTGTAGCGTTTGTTTTAACCGTGATGCTGAATTTTCCATCAATGTCTGTAATGGTGCCATTTGTAGTCCCTTTTTCGACTACACTTACACCAGGCAGTGGTTCATTTGTCGACTTTTCCCGTATAATCCCGGAAATCAGACGTTCCTGCGCAAAAACCAGGTTTATGCTTATGTACAGGAAAAAAATTAATAGTAAG
>JBKDZK010000490.1:0-11201 GCA_047971205.1 Draconibacterium sp. | reverse complement strand
AACGCCTTTGTTGTAGTACAAAGCTCCCAGGTTGTAGTATGCATTAAAGAAGTTGGGATCAACTTCGGTGGCTTTCTGATAAGCATCTACAGCTTTTTCTTCATCACCAAATTTTTCAAGCAATGCACCTTTGGCAAAGTAATAAGTTACGTTTGTCGGATCTTGCTGAATAGCCATATCCAGGTATTTCAACGCTTCTTCGTTTTTATTCAACTTCATATACAGGTCAACCATGGCAGTTAAAACACCATTGTCTTCCGGGTACTTTTCAAAACCTTCCTGAACCGTTTTTAATGCGTTAACAGTATCCTGCATTTGCATGTACGAGTCAGCAATTAAACTATAAGTACGGGCACCGTTGTAACCATATTTGGTTACTTCAGTGTAATACTTAACTGCTTTGTTATAATCTTTTGAATTATAGGCAGCAAGACCGGTATTGAAAAGAATGACCGTATCCACACCATCAGGATTATCAGCCTTTACAATGTCAAGGTTTTGAACCTCCAGGATTTGTTCGAACGACTTTAATGCTGCAGGATAATCATTGGCTTTAAAAGCCTCAACTGCCTGGTTGGTAAGGTCGTTTGTCAACAATGTTAATTTGATTTTTACACCGTTACTAGTTTTTCCTTTGTCATCCAGTTCCAGTGCTTTTTTATATGACTCCAAAGCAGTTGTTAACGGATCATCAGCCAGTTTTTTAATGTTTGCATCTTTACTCTGGAAAATCGCCTGGTAAATCTCACCACGCACCTCCCATGTTTTTGGCCAAGGAAGAGATTTCTCTGCCTTTTCGTTGGCCGGGTCGGTAGCCTCTTTAATGGCTTCCAGCGCTTTATCCAGTTTGCCGGTATCTTTAAAGGTCTGAGCACTTGTTACTTTTCCCTTCTGAGCAAATGCGCCTGAAAAAGAAAGTACCAAGGCAAGTAGAATAATAGTTTTTTTCATCACTTCAGAATTTTTTGTTACTTAAATATTTTGCAAAAATAGATGTTTTCACTTTTATCGCAAGCTTAAGCTTTAGGAATCAAAAGATTGTTCCTGATCCAGGTTGTTCTCTTCCTTTTCCATGGATTCACCACTTTCTTCTTCGTTTTCGTTGGGTTCATCCATCGCAACACGCGCTACCGATGCAATATGGTCTTCTCCCCGAAGGTTAATTACCCGCACCCCCTGAGTTGCTCTACCCAATACAGAGATAGAACCAACAGGAACACGAATTGTGATACCATTTTGGGTTATGATCATAAGATCGTTTTGATCCGAAACGTTTTTGATCGCAATCAGCTCACCTGTTTTTTCGGTAACATTGATGGTTTTTACTCCTTTTCCACCTCTGTTTGTTACCCTGTAATCATCAATTTTAGAACGTTTTCCATATCCGTTTTCGGAAATTACCAGGATATCCTCGTTCTCGTCCTGCACACAAATCATACCAATCACTTCATCGTTAGCGCTGCCAAGGGTTATACCGCGTACCCCCGATGCTGTTCTTCCGATCGGACGAACAATACTTTCGTTAAAGCGAATGGCCTTTCCTGAACGAACCGCCAACATCATTTCGCTGTTTCCGTTGGTCAGTCTTGCTTCAAGCAGTTGGTCTCCGTCTTTAATGGTAATGGCATTCACACCATTCTGACGAGGACGTGAATAAGCTTCCAGTGTGGTCTTCTTAATGATCCCCTTCTTAGTGGCTAAAATGATGTAATTATTGTTGATGAAATCCTGATCGGTTAATGTTTTCACTTTAATAAATGCCAGCACTTTATCATCCGGCTCAATGTTCAGGATATTCTGGATTGCACGGCCTTTCGATGCCCTGGTTCCTTCCGGAATCTGGTATACTTTCAACCAGTAACATTTTCCTTTTTCAGTAAACAACAACAGCGTATTGTGCATCGAAGCGATAAAGAGATGTTCCAGGAAGTCTTCGTCACGCGTTGTACTTCCTTTTGAACCAACACCTCCCCTTCCCTGTGTACGGAATTCAGACAGCGGAGTGCGTTTGATGTAGCCCAAGTGCGAGATGGTAATCACCATGTCTTCATCGGCATAGAAATCTTCCGGGTTAAATTCTTCGGCGTTGGGAATTAACTCGGTACGGCGTCCGTCGCCATACTTTTGTTTCATTTCCTGCAACTCTTCCTTGATAATGTCCATCCGTAAGTTTACGTCTTCCAAAACTTTTTTCAGGTATTCGATCTGGACCATTATTTCTTCGTACTCTTTACGCAGCTTGTCTTGTTCCAGACCTGTTAACTGACGCAAACGCATCTCAACAATCGCACGGGCCTGTAAATCACTCAATTCGAAACGCTCCATCAATCGGGTACGAGCTTCGTCGGGTGTAGAAGACCCCCGAATAATGGCAATTACCTCGTCGATATTGTCACTGGCAATAATAAGCCCCTCTAAAATATGTGCACGCTTTTCAGCCTGTTCCAGTTCGTACTGGGTACGGCGGATAACCACTTCGTGACGGTGATCCACAAAATAGCGGATCAGGTCTTTCAGGTTAAGCATTTTAGGGCGTCCGTGAACCAGCGCAATATTGTTTACACTGAAACTGGTCTGCAGCTGCGTATATTTGTAGAGTTTGTTTAACACTACGTTGCTCATTGCATCGCGTTTCAGGTCATAAACCACGCGCATACCTTCCCTGTCCGATTCGTCGTTAACATTCGAGATTCCTTCAATCTTCTTCTCGTTAACCAGATCGGCTGTTTTCTGGATCATTTCAGCACGGTTCACCATGTAAGGAATCTCGGTTACGATGATTTTCTCACGACCTCCTTCATTTTCAATGTGAGCCTTGCCCCTGATAACAATGCGTCCACGCCCCGTTTCGTAAGCATCCTTCACTCCCTGGTAACCGTAAATAATTCCACCGGTCGGGAAATCGGGTGCCTTAATAATATCGATCAACTCGTCCATGGTAATGTCCCGGTTGTCGATGTAGGCAATTGTAGCGTCAATTGTATCACTCAGGTTATGAGGTGGCATGTTGGTAGCCATACCTACTGCGATACCCGAAGCACCATTAATTAACAGTTGCGGGATTTTTGTAGGAAGAACCGTTGGTTCATTCAGCGATTCATCAAAGTTCGGCTGAAAATCAACCGTATTTTTATCAAGGTCAGCCAGCGTTTCCTCAGCAATTTTTGACATTCTGGCCTCGGTATAACGCATCGCCGCAGGGCTGTCGCCATCAATCGAGCCAAAGTTTCCCTGACCATCAACAAGCGGATAGCGCAAAGACCAATCCTGCGCCATACGAACCATGGTAAAGTATACTGATGAGTCTCCGTGAGGGTGGTACTTACCAAGCACCTCTCCCACAATTCTGGCAGACTTCTTATGAGCCCTGTTTGATAAAATTCCTAATTCGTGCATCCCGAACAAAACACGGCGGTGCACTGGCTTAAAACCATCTCGTACATCAGGTAATGCACGGGATACAATCACAGACATTGAATAATCGATGTAAGCAGATTTCATCTGCTCCTCAATGTTTATTCTGATAATCTTTTCTCCTTCTGACATTATATCTCCTTTTAATCCTTAAAATCATTTTCAAAAGACCCACAAAAATAGTAAAATCATTGGTTTTTAGGTCCTGTGCCCATCTCTTTTAGGAAACTGCTGAGCAGAAGATATTAACAACACAACTGTCATAAATTCATACAATAAACCGAAGGATTTAATAACTTCTGCCATTTCGGTAATACCGCCTGTGAATTTTTAAGTATTTTGTGCATTCAACCTTTTGGGAACAGAATTTGTTAAAACGACGTAAAACACAGAAAAATTATATGGATTCACAATTTTCACCAAGGATAAAGGACATCATAGGGTACAGCCGGGAAGAAGCTATCCGTTTGGGAAATGATTATATCGGGCAAGAGCACCTGTTTCTTGGCATTCTGAGAGACGGTGAAGGGATTGCCACCGACATACTGGAAAACCTGGGTGTCGATCTGGCAGAAATCAAACAACTTGTTGAAAAAAAAATCAGGACAGATAAAGAGATCAATGGAAAAGCAGACCTCGTGATGCTTAAGTCCACTGAGAAAACGCTGAAGCTTATATACCTTGAAGCTCGTTCCTTTAAAAGTGTCACTGCCAACAGTGCACATCTTTTACTGGCTATTCTGAAAGACAGTAATTGTTTGGCAACTCAACTATTAATAGAGATGGGAGTTAATTATTATATGGTAAAATCGCAACTACAGGATTATAAATTTCCGGAAGCGAAATCAGATTTCCCGGAAGGCGAAGACGACGGGCCGGAAGGATTTTCAAAAAATCCATCGGGGCCACAGGCAGGAAAAAAAGGTGCCGGAGCTAAATCGGATACGCCTGTACTCGACAATTTTGGAATCGACATTACCAAATTGGCGGAAGAAGGCAGCCTGGATCCGATTGTAGGCCGCGAAAAAGAAATTGAACGACTGGCGCAGATATTAAGTCGCCGGAAAAAGAATAACCCGATTCTTATCGGAGAGCCCGGAGTAGGAAAATCAGCCATAGCCGAAGGTCTGGCTTTGCGAATCGTTAGTAAAAAGGTCTCCCGGATTCTTTTTGACAAACGTGTGGTTAGCCTCGATATAGCTTCGATTGTTGCCGGAACCAAATACCGCGGGCAGTTTGAAGAAAGGATGAAAGCGATTCTGAATGAATTGGCCAAAGTAAACAATGTAATCCTGTTCATCGACGAAATTCACACCATTGTTGGTGCAGGGGGAGCCACCGGATCGCTCGATGCTGCCAACATGCTTAAACCTGCTCTGGCAAGAGGCGACATTCAATGTATTGGCGCCACTACGCTTGACGAATATCGTCAACAGATTGAAAAAGACGGTGCACTGGAAAGAAGGTTCCAGAAAGTAATGGTTGACCCAACATCCATTGATGAGACCATTGAAATACTCAACAATATTAAACAACGGTACGAAGATCACCACAATGTAATTTACACCAAGGAAGCGATCGGCAGCTGTGTGAAACTTACAGCCCGGTATATTACCGACCGGTATTTACCGGATAAAGCGATTGATGCGCTGGACGAAGCCGGTTCGCGGGTTCATATTGCAAACATCAATGTGCCGGAAAAGATTGTTAAGCTCGAAGAAAAAATAGAGAAAACAAAAGAAGAAAAAATAGCCGCAGTCAAGAGTCAGAATTTTGAACTGGCAGCTAATTTCCGTGACAAAGAAAAAAACCTGCTGACTTTGCTTGAGCATGAAAAAGAAAAGTGGGAAAAGGAACTGATCAATCACCGCGAAATTGTAGATGAGCACAAAGTGGCAGAAGTAGTTGCCATGATGTCAGGCGTGCCGGTACAGCGAATTGCCGAGGCCGAAGGAAAGCGGCTAATGAGCATGGGACACGATCTGAAAGGAAAAGTTATCGGGCAGGATGAAGCGATCGAAAAGATTGTAAAAGCAATCCAGCGAAATCGTGCGGGACTAAAAGACCCCAACCGGCCAATCGGTTCTTTTGTTTTCCTCGGACCAACCGGAGTCGGAAAAACCCAGCTTGCAAAAGTACTGGCAATGTATCTCTTTGATTCACTCGATTCCCTTATCCGGGTTGATATGAGTGAATACATGGAAAAATTTGCCGTATCGAGACTGGTAGGTGCGCCTCCCGGATATGTTGGCTACGAAGAAGGCGGACAATTAACGGAAAAAGTAAGAAGAAAACCCTATTCGGTTGTCTTGCTCGATGAAATTGAGAAAGCCCATCCGGATGTTTTCCATTTATTACTTCAATTACTCGATGAAGGAAGACTTACCGACAGCCTGGGGCGCAATGTGGATTTCAAGAATACGATAGTAATCATGACTTCTAACATTGGTTCACGTCAGTTAAAAGAGTTTGGCCGCGGGGTTGGTTTTGCCACCAATCAAACACCGGAACAGGAAAACGAGCATGCCAAGTATATTGTACAAAAGGCACTAAAAAAAGCATTCGCTCCTGAGTTCCTGAACCGTATTGACGATGTGATCATGTTTAACCAGCTGGAGAAAAAACATATCCACCAGATTATCGATATCGAAATCGATGGGTTGTACAAGCGTGTTGAAGCACTGAACTACAAATTAAAGATTTCGCCTGCAGCCAAAGATTTTATCGCAGAAAAAGGATACGATCCGCAATTTGGAGCCCGTCCGTTAAAACGAGCGATTCAGAAGTACCTGGAAGACGAAATGGCGGAAATCATTATCAAAGCATCAATCAGCGATGGCGACACCATATCGGTAGGTTACGACAAAAAGAAAGACCGATTGCAAATGCGAATATTATCGAACAACAAAGCATTAAAAAAATGACAAAAAGGCCGGATAACCCGGCCTTTTTTTATCCATAATATTTTAACACCAATATACTGATATCATCATTTTGCTCTGCATCGCCTGCAAACAACCGAACACTCGTTTCAATTCTTTTCACCATTTCTTTAGGTTCAAGTCCAACCAGGCTCTTCAGATTTTCTTTTAATCTTTCATGCCCGTAAAAAAGTCTGTTCGAATCATTACGTTCGGTAACACCATCGGTGTACAAAACAATGGAATCGCCTTTTTCCAGCTGATACCTTCCTTCGCGGTATTCTTTATCGCGGTACAATCCCAAAGGCAAACCATGCGATTCAACCAACACTTCAATATTCCCGTTAGCCTTAACAATATAAGTGGAATTATGTGCTGCGTTGCAGTAAGTCAGCTTTCCGGTTTTAATATCCAATATTCCCAAAAATAAAGTCAAAAAGAACTGGTGCATATTGTTTGAGTGCAACTCATTGTTGACCCGGGCCACTATCGATGAGCATCGTTTTATCGCCAGATCAGATGCAATGGTTTTTATAACGGTTTGTGACACACTCATAAAAAGGGCCGCAGGAACCCCACTACCGGAAACATCCCCCATCGATAAAACCAAGTGGTCCTTGTCTTTGAAAAAGTAGTCAAACAAATCACCACTAACAATTCTTCCCGGATTATAAGAAGCAAACAAGTCAATCTCCGCAATATTCGGAAATGCAGGAAAATCAACCTTAATTAAACTTTTCTGAATTTCAGCTGCCTGCAGTAAGTCGGTTTGCTGTAGTTTATTTAGCTTTTCGTCTTTCGAAGCTTTCAGCTGGTACTGTTCGTACCAAAGTTTCATCAGGCTTAAACTGTCAGCAACCTGTTTTATCTCGTTCATCGACTTCTCTCCCGCGTACGACTCACTGGAAATATTGGTAAATTTAGTTAACTGCGAGGTAATACTGCTAAGCGGCTGAATTTGTTTATTGGAGATATAAGTAACCAGGATGTAGATGATCAGAATTCCCAACACCGAGAAAAACAGCATTTTCAAAATGGGAACATAAAGCGGCTCGAACAGCTCTTTGTGCGGAATAACCAGCAAAAGTATCCATCCGTTTTCTTCAATGCGCGAATGGTATACAAAGCTCTTCTCATAATTCAATGTTTCAGGATAAGCCACAATTGATCCCCTGTTGGAACTTGTGAGGAAATCGTCAACCCTTAGTTGCTTTTTCTTAAAAACTTCGGGCGGTATATCCTTCAGGTTTCGGGTTAATATCCATTCTTTTTTAGGATGAGAGATATAGGTTCCGTCTTTTGACATTAAAACAGAATAGCCGTTTTTCCCAATTTTGATCTTGTTGATGGACTCGTTGAGCTGCAACAGCGACAATTCGCAAACAACCTCGCCAATTTGTATTGTTTTATCATTTCGAACGTAATAAATCGGCGAATAGAAAGCGACAACCACGTGCTTATTCCTTTCACAAAAAATAGGTTCTGACCAATTTTGTTTTTTACCTTCAGCCAGCGCTTTATAATTTGGGTGGCTGCTCACGCAATTTTCAAAGGGTTTATTTCCCTCGTAAAAATACGTTGAGTCATTTTCACGGTAACTAAAATAATTATGGTACTTCAGCTCCAAGGTTGAATCAATATTAATATGAATCGCATTAATAAACTGATTCTTCCTTAAAAGATGGTCGAAGAATGGTTGTACATAATCTTTTTGATCGTAAAATACAATTTGGTCGGCGACATTCTGCGTAACCTCCTTTGTTGTAACAACATATTTTTTTATTTCGGCGGCAACCTCCGCTCCTGCACTAACAGCCTTATTGTCAACATTCTCCTCTATTATCTTCATATTAAAAAGAAAATAAATGACAATAAATGCAATAAAGACAGCCACTACCGCAAGGGAAATAGAAATACTAAGGCGATAGGCCAACGATTTATCTAACATGGTAACTGATTTTCATCTTCCGGAATACAATTTAGGTATTTTTTGATAAATAATCACCCAAATAAGTCAGCCATTGTCGGGTACCTTTAAATTTACAGCTGAAAGATGCTACTCGGGAAGCTTTTGTTAATGCAGGGATAAATTCACGTTCCAAAAGATAGTAATAACAAAAAGCCCCGTGCAAGATATCACCGGCGCCAAGGGTATCCTTTCATTTTTCCCTTTTCGAAAAAGAATACTGTCTCTGCCACGCGAAATAGCAGCCGTCTGGATGCCCAACTACAGGCAATTTTTGAATTGAGTCGTCTTCGATAAAAAAAAAGCTGCCAGATAGTTTCTGACAGCTAATATATTTTTCCAGTAAGCTATTCTTTTCGAACAGCTTTTTGTTGGGCTCTTTTATTATGTATTCATCGCACCGCAAACAGTAATTACCTGTCCGCTTACGTACGACGATAAATCAGAAGCCAGGAAAGTTGCCACTCCGGCTACTTCCCCGGGTGTTCCACCACGTTTCATCGGGATTGATTCTTCCCAGGCTTTACGAGCTTCTTCCGGAATTTTACCGGTCATTTCGGTAATAATAAAACCAGGTGCGATGGCGTTCGAGCGAATTCCCCGAGACCCTAGTTCGCGTGCAATAGACTTGGTAAAACCAATGATACCTGCTTTTGAAGCAGAATAGTTGGCTTGTCCGGCATTTCCGCTAACCCCCACAACCGAGCTAAGGTTAATGATCGAACCACTGCGTTGTTTCAGCATGGTTTTTTGCGCCGCTTTTGTAAAGTTGAAAACAGATTTCAGGTTTACATTGATTACTGCATCCCACTGGTCTTCTGTCATTCTCATCAACAGCGTATCTTTTGTAATTCCGGCATTGTTTACCAAAACATCCACTCTTCCGAAGTCGTTTACAATCTGCGTTACCACTCTATCTGTATCGTCAAACTTGCTGGCGTCAGAAGCATAACCTTTTGCCTGTACTCCCAAAGCCGCTAATTCTGCTTCGGTTGCCTTCATGTTTTCATCTTCAAAAAGATCGGTGAAAGCAATGTTACAACCTTCTTGTGCAAATTTTACAGCGATTGCTTTTCCAATTCCGCGTGAGGCGCCGGTAACAATCGCGGTCTTTCCTTCAAGTAGTTTCATTTTAAATTATGTTTTGTTCTGTTATACTATCAACGGTGTTTGCAGGGAAAAACTGCGAGGCAAATATAATTTTTCTTCATCGGAAAAGAAAAGTAGCGCATCGAATATGCAGTTTTGCCGCTAACAATTCCGCGTGCCCGACTAAACTTCAAACCAATGGTTGAAAAATTCAAAACAACTCACTGGCCAGTTTTGTCAATATCTCTGATGCTTTTCCTTTTAGATGAATATCCGTGATTTGCGATGTAAACATCGACTCTTCGGGATTAATCTCAATAATTGTTGCGCCAGATTGTTTCGCTGTTCGCGGTACATACGAAGCCGGCGTAACTTCGCCGGTCGATCCTATAATCAGGCAAACCTTTGCCCGCTCGGCAGCTGCGAAGGAGTTGGAATACGCCTCGTGAGGGATTCCTTCTCCGAAGAATATAAAATCAGGTTTCAATATTTCCGAATCTTTTTTACACAACGGAGGCAATGACTCCAAATCCACCTCATTCACATCGTAGACCGATCCGCATTTCAGGCATTTCAGCTTTTTAGAGTTACCATGAAATTCGTAGACTTCCTTGTTACCGGCTTCGTGGTGAAGATTGTCGATATTTTGAGTGACAACAGCTTGCAACAGTCCGGCTTCCTCCATTTTTGCAAGCACCAAATGCGCAGGATTGGGCTTTGCATCGGCAAAAAAATCATAAAATATTTCGCGAATGTATCCCCAGCATTTTTCAGCATGATCCATATAATACCCCAGGTCCAGCACTTCCGGATTGTATTTGTTCCACAAACCGTGCTCTCCCCGAAAAGGAGGGACTCCGCTTCCCACTGATATTCCGGCACCTGTAAAAGCAATCGTAAAGTCTGACTCTTTGAGTATTTTGGCTGTTTCTTTTATCAATAAATCCATTTAACTATGTTTTGAAAAATCTAAATTTAGAAATTATCGCTCAACCATATTCCATGAATCGGCTCTATTTATTCACCATTCCTTGCCCCAATAAATAAATGCCGGATTATCACTCAACAAACCAGATATAAAATCAGTTGAAAAAAATCATTTAAATTTGCGGAAATATTGAATAGAATGCTTGATCAATCCACCGTATGTGCCATTTCTACTTCGCCGGGAATGGGAGCCATCGCAGTAATCCGGCTCTCGGGTAGCGAAGCCATTGCAATTGCCGATAAATCGTTTCGTAGTCCGAACAAAAGTAAAAAGCTCACTGAGCAAGCGCCCAACACGCTTCACTTCGGACAATTTACTGACCAACAAGAAATTATTGACGAAGTTGTTGTGGCTTTGTTTAAGGCGCCTCACTCTTTTACGGGTGAAGATATTGTGGAAATATCCTGTCACGGATCAACTTTTATTCAGCAAAAGATTCTGGAAGTGCTGATTAAGAACGGAGCACGTATGGCTTTGCCCGGGGAATTTACCCAGCGGGCTTTCCTGAACGGGAAAATGGACCTTTCTCAGGCCGAAGCTGTAGCCGATGTAATTGCCTCGTCGAATGCTGCGGCACATAAACTGGCGCTTAACCAGATGCGTGGAGGATTCTCAAAAGAAATCGGGGCACTGCGTGAACAGCTGCTTCATTTTACCGCCATGGTTGAACTTGAACTGGACTTTAGCGAAGAAGATGTGGAATTTGCCGACAGAAGTGAACTTCGCAACCTGACTGAAAGAATCGAACGTCTCCTGCGCAAGCTTAAAAACTCGTTTCAACTGGGAAATGCTATCAAAAATGGAATTCCGGTAGCCATTGTAG
>JBKDZK010000489.1:0-1628 GCA_047971205.1 Draconibacterium sp. | reverse complement strand
TTAGATTTTTAAGTATTAATATAATACGAAGTAGGCCTGGCGTTACTTTGCCACCTGTTACCGAAAGTGGAGATGCACTTTGGGATAGACTTGTAGAAGAACGTCGTATAGAGTTGGTATTTGAAGAGTTTCGCTTTTTTGATGTTCGTCGTTGGAGAATTGCAACTGAAGTTTTTAGTCAGGATAGGTATAGAATGAATGTTCATAGAAATACAGATACGGGAGAAAAAACCTATACAGTTGAATTTTTTCAACCCGCAAATTTTGATGAACATAATTATTTGTGTCCTATTCCTCAGGAAGTAATTAATCAAAATTCAAATATAGGGCAAAATCCAGGTTATTAAAACCGAATCCTGAATAGAATATATTGCGTTGAATGATACTAACACCAACTACTTATTCTTTTGGTGTTAGTATTTTGGAAACAAATCCGTTAATAAATATTAACTTTTTCTTATACATATTATGGATAAGCAAAATGTAACACGTAGAAATCTCATTGGTAAAACAGCAGTTGGATTAGCAGGCTTGTCAGTTTCGTCGAGTGCATTATCAATGAACGCAGCATCCTATAAAAGAATTATTGGTTCCAATGATCGTATTCATACCGGCTTCTGGCATTCTATAGCCAGTATTATGGCGACACAGGCATATCGTGAGAGTAAAAAACTTTATTGGGACAGAACAAAGGAAGTGATCGTGGATCATCCAGTAATCGTTAAATAGTTTTTTATCCTGAATTTTGTTTTGTATTCACACAAGAATTTTAAAATATTCCAAAATGACAAAAAGAAGAGATTTTATAAAAAAGAGTGCAATCGGATTAACTGCTGGCATAACAACTGGTGGTTTAGGTTTTAGTACAAATTCCTGTGCAACGGAACCATCAGGAAATGAACAGACACAGAAAAACTGGCAAGCTGATCCAGAGTTGAGAAGAATAAAATACGGCGATTGGGGAGGACCGGGAGTATCTGCCCAAGCAGGATCGATGGATACGATTTTGTTGAAAGACTGGGCACCACGTTCAATGGTTGTAACAAAAGAAACTTTTGTTCCAAAAGCCAAATTTCCAGCAATTGACAGTCATGTTCATGTAGTAGCCCAATCTCCTGAAGACATTGCAGATTGGGTCAAGACCATGGATGAAGTTGGCATGGAGACATCATTGGTATTAACAGGTGCAGTAGGTGAAGAATTTGATACTTTGGTGAATTCTCTGTTAAAAGCCTATCCCGGTAGATTCCAGTTATATTGCGGTATGGACAGGACAGAAATTGACAAACCTGATTATTCACGGCGTGTAGTTAAAGAGCTGGAAAGATGTTGTGAAATGGGTGCCATTGGAGTGGGTGAAATATCAGATAAGGGAACAGGGATAACAAGAGATTCAGCGTTAGAGCCAAACGAAAGATTGCATCCTGATGACGATCGGCTCGATGCCTTCTGGGAAAAATGTGCTGAATTGAAGATTCCTATCAACCTTCATGTAGCCGACCATCCTTCCGCCTGGACCCCTCTTGATGTTTTTCAGGAACGCACACCTGATTATCAGCACTTCAATTTATATAACAAAGGTGTCCCTTCACATGCAGAATTGATTGCAAAAAGGGACCGTACATTGG
>JBKDZK010000488.1:0-2157 GCA_047971205.1 Draconibacterium sp. | reverse complement strand
ATAAGGGGGCAGCAAACTATGCAATTCTAAGGTCGGTATGCGACACTGCAATAAAAAATAACCAAAACCCGTTGACGCCATTCAAATTAGCTGCTACATTGGATAGACCTGAATAGATACTGCTGATCATTTCTTCTGTAAAATTTCTTCCTGATAAAATTTGTAAAAACCTTCCCTGATCTCATCCCTTACACGGTAGTATTCGCTTTGGATAAACCCGGGCGTTCCAACGGCATGCGACGGATCGTCGAACCCTATGTGCAAACGGTGTTTTACATTTCCGACAAAAGCAGGGCAATTTTCGTTGGCACCGCCACAAACGGTAATCACATAATCCCACTCCTGATCGAGGTAGATCTCCACCGAATCGGAACTGTGTCCGCTAATATCAATCCCAATCTCCTTCATCACTTCCACGGCTTTGTGGTTGAGTTTACCCGAAGCTTCGGTTCCGGCAGAGGCCACTTCCAGCCGGCTGTCGAACGATTGCATAAATCCATGTGCCATTTGGCTGCGGCAACTGTTGCCGGTACATAAAATCAGTATCTTCATTTGTAAATGTTTTAACAGTTGTTATCCGAACAGCAGTCGATCTCGGAGAGAAATCCGCCCAGCATGTTCTTTAGATTGTTTATTTTTTCTGAATTCAAACAGTAGTTGGTTTTCACCCCGTCAATTTCGCCCTTAATCAAACCCGGTTCTTTCAACTCCTTTAAATGTTGATTCACCGTTGTGCGGCTCAAAGGAAGAACCTCGCAGATATCGCCCGTCATGCAACTCCGGGTTTCGGCCAGAAACTGCAAAATGCGCAAACGGGCCGGATGTGCCAGTGCTTTGAAAAGCATCGCCTTTTCAGCCAGCTCCTTATCAAATAATTCCGTTTTTGATTGTACCATCTTTATCAATTATATGACGCAAATATACGTCACAAAATCAAATAACGTATAAATACGTCATTAAATTTTTATTACATGTTGAAAAAACATGATTACCTCGTTAAATTATTCAGAAAAAGATTCTTTCACTTCTCCGTCAATTGACGAATAAGTGAAAGAATGACAACATGTTGTGCTTTTTAGGGCTTTCGGGAGAAATGGTCTCGTAGCAAAGCCGCGAGACCATTTCTCCCGAAAGCAAAAGTCATTCAAAGACTTGTCATTCCGAACGCAGAGAGGAATCTCTACGACTTTAAGCAGACGCACAATGATGAAAACGCGTCACCATTAAGGCTTAATCTTCTCAAACAGTCCCAGAAGTTTTGAATTCAGAATATTTTTGATCTCCGGCTCATTCTCTCCGATTGGTTTCACCGGAATCAGATCTATCACTTCCTCGGCTTGCAAGCCTGACTGATAATACAATTTCCAGGCTTTCTTTAAACTGGCTGAAACGGCTTTCCGGGCCTCCTCTTCGGTTAAACCGGTTTCTTTGGCAATCGCCTCCATTTGCTGCCACTGGAACCAAAAATAAGTGGGCAACATGGCTGAGCTGATGCCATAACTTTCCAGTTTTGCTTCTTCGGTTTCGAAGGTTTTACCCAGCTTTTTCAGCAGCTTCAAGAGTTGTTTCTTTTCTTCGGGATCAAAGCCGGGGGCAAAAGCTACTGAGTTGTATCCTTCGTTGATATACGAAGTGGCGTTTGGTATCATCCGAACGAGCTTTTGAGTTGGCAACACCGCCGCCATTTTTTCGAGGGTAATTTTGGGTGCCAGCGAGACCACTAAAGTCGATGCATTCACCGTTTCTTTTATCGCCTGCAAAGTTTCCATCACCACCGGGGGATGAACGGCGATAAATACCAGTTGCTGTGCGGCAGCGTCCGCCACTGTTTCTGCTTTTTCTATCTCCGGGAAATCAGTACACAGGGCATTTACTGTTTCGGTATTCGGATCAAATACCTTCATATTTGCCGACAATGCGTTTTTGTTGCTGAGGCCCTGCAAAAAGATTCGCGTAATACGGCCTCCACCGATAAAGCCTATTGATTTTTGTTTCATGATGTTGGTTTTAGTCAAAAATTACCACTCATTTAATCACTGGATATTCCGGAGCAAGCTGACCCCCCTTCCAAAGCATGAAAAATAAGTATTTTTTTGCATGACATTCCGGCGGATGCTGACCCCTCAGAAGTAAAGAGAGTTAATTCTTGGGTGCGGC
>JBKDZK010000487.1:0-16829 GCA_047971205.1 Draconibacterium sp. | reverse complement strand
TATGCAATAATTATTTCGTTTTTTTGATGGCCCCGGATAAAAACTGTCCCCAAAACATCAAACGGAAGTGGGAAAAACAGAACCAAATATCTATAAGCCAAAAAATGATGGGTTTTCTTGCGGAGACTACCTACAATAACAGTCATATTGCCAAAGACCCGAAACTGGCAGCAACCAGTTTCTTGAAAGCCTTAGAACGTATTCCTATTTTAATTGACAATCACGAAAGACTAATGAACTACCCCGCTGCAAGTAGAAGGGGTATCAAGGGCATGATATTTCTTAATTCGCCCCAAGGGGCGGGGAATAAAACCCATTAGATCCCGATTGCGGTGCATCGGGATCAGTTCGACTTCATAATTTCAGTTCACTAGCGCTCCTGAAATCAGAGTCTCACTGATTTAAGGTATTCCCATTTACAATCAGTTGAAAAATAAGCAGAGTCTCAAAAGCCGAAAAAGGGATTGATTAGGGTTTCCAGGGCCACTTAACGCAATCTTTCACCTCGGGGAACAACACAAAATCAGCTTTCCCTTTCATGGCACAGGTTTTTACCTCAAAGCCTTTTAGCAATTCCAGGGCGGCATTCATCGTTTTTCCACTTACCGACACATCGTCCACCAACAGAATTCGCTTCCCTTCCAGCTGCCAGTAGGGTTGATCCAGCACAACGGGAACTTCGTACCTCGGATTGTTCTGTTCGTCGCGGTAGTTCATTGTGAGCACCTGCAACTCGGCATCTAAATGATAAGCCACCATGGTAGCAGCCGGAACTCCCCCGGTTCCGATCCCGATAACAATATCTACCGGAGGAAAATCGATGGTCTTCAAACGTTTTGTGATCTCTTTAAATGAAAGTGGCACCATATCCTAAATTCTTCTTATTAAACCCGTTTTGTTCTTTTCAGGCGATGGTCTGAGCTTTTTTGACTGATCGGAATCTCGATGTAAAAGGTGGTTCCTTTTCCGATTTCAGTTTCAAACCATATCTTTCCTGAGAAATTTTCTACAATGTTCTTTACAATGGCCAGCCCCAGCCCCATTCCACTTGTTTTAGTGGTAAAACTCGGGGTAAAAAGCTTGTGCTGGAGCTCGACCGGAATACCGGCACCGTTATCCGTAATAGCGATCACAGCCATATCTTCCCTCCGGGTGAGCTCCATGCTTATTTTTCCTTTCCGGTTATCGGGTATGGATTGTATTGCATTCCGAATCAGGTTGATAATGGCCCGCGACAACTGTTCTTTATCGGCATTCACTTCAATATAGTCGTATCCGTTGGTGTGGAAAACAATTTCTGCCTGGTTGTAGGTTTCATACAGGTCAATCATCTTTTGCAACTGTTCGGCCAGTTTGAATACCTGGTTGCTTGCCGTCGGGATCTTCGCAAAATTGGAGAACTCGGTAGCAATATTCGAGAGGTTATCAATTTGCTCAATCAATATACTGGTTACACGGTCGAGGTGTTTGTTATAATCTTCGTCTTTTCCTTTCGCCCGTTGCAAATACTGGATGTTCAGCTTCATTGGGGTAAGCGGGTTCTTAATCTCGTGTGCAATTTGTTTGGCCATTTCGCGCCATGCCGACTCCCGTTCCGAACGGGCAAGTAACTCGGCACTGATGGCCAGGTCATCCACTTTTTTGTTGTATTCTTTCACCAGGCTGCCAATTTCATCCTGACGGCTGTACGATATTGGTTCGTTTCGTTTCCCCAACTGCATTTTCTGCAGGTTTTCCTGGATCAATACCAAAGGCCGCGTAATCTGATTTGCAATAAATACGGCTGCAATTATACTTGCCAAAAACAACAGTACGTACAAATTGATAAAGGCCACAATGTAAGTGGAAATCTCCTGGCTGTAAGAATCCTGCTTGATAAAATAAGGCAGGTTTATAAAACCAAGGTAATCGTTCCAATCGTTTAACAACGGACGATAGGCTGACAAATACGAGAGCGACCCGATGGTTTCGGGCTGGAAATAGCTGATCTTGAAATTGTAAAACACTTCGTAATATGCCCGCGAATTTATCCGCGGAGACACCAAACCCCGTTCAAAAATCTCGGCACGCGACGAGGCTACCAGTCTTCCGTTTGTTCCATAAATATTAATATCGGTCCGGAAAATATTGGATAATTTGATCAACTCGCTTTGCAACATCAATGTCAGTTCAGGCGTAATGGCGCGTTGATTGGTCAGGCGCATGTCAATCTCTTCGGCGATCGATTTCATTTTCTCGTTAAGATCGTCGCTGTGTTTTGTTTTGAACTGCTTTACATTGTAAAAGATAGTTACCAGGGCTACCACCAGCAACGAAACAAATACAATGGAAATGATCGCGGCCTGTATTTTAAACTTCAGGTTAAAACTAAAACGGCGCTCGCGAAGTGTGTTGTTGCCAACCACCAGGATAAACAGCAACAAAAGGAAATAAAACACAAACAAATACGGGAAAGCAATCAGGTAATCGATGAAAGTCAGCAGTTCGCGGGTAACCACCACGTAATTGTTTTCCTGGGTGTGAAATACAAGATGCTCGTACTTGTCCTGCCTGATAAACGAAAACTCATCTTCAGAATTCAGGTAAACATGCCCGTAATAGTTGTAATTGTATTCCCCCGACTTATCCGTCAGTTCGCCATCATAATATTTTGCATACGAGAATTTTCTGTAAACATTCGACAGCACCATCGATTTATTGATCAGCAACTCGGGAAAACCAATGCCCTCAAACAAAATATCCGAATCCAGGTCAATGAATATTTCCACATTAACGCCTTTGCCCAAATTGTACCTGAAACGCCCGGTATAAGACACCCGCCCGTTCATGTTGTCCATAAAATAGAAATCGGTTCCCGGAATTTCGACGCCCTGACTTTCGATCAGTCCATCCATAAAACTGGTACACTTTACCAGAACATCATCGGGCTGCGTAATTAACTGGGTAGTATCGTTACACACATAAATATTTAGCAGGTATTTCCGGAAATAAGTGTTGAAATATGATTTTTCGATGTATTCGGCTACATCTTCTCCCTGGAGTAAAAGACTTTGTATGGCCCGGTCTTTTTTTATTCGCGACTGAATTTCAGCCAAAAAGACCTCGGCAGCAGGATCGCGTTCAGTTACCAGCTTTACTGCCAGCCATTTCTGCTGCCCCTTTTCTTTGTCGCTGATGGTTTGGTTAATCACCATCAGCGAATACACCGAAACCAGCGACACAAATACAATCAGGTAGCTCAGGGTAAACGTTTCCAGGTACCTTGCACTTAACAAACTGGCAAGCATGGTACTGGCTACGAAAAGGATCAACACGTAGTAATAAACCTGGCCGACTGCCAGCCACTGCACTCCGGCAAGAAACAAGGCAATGACCAGCGAAAAAAGAAACAACTGCTTCAGCGGCATCTTGGTTCTGGCTTCGTCCACAATGCGTATGATAAAAAAGGTGATCCCCAGCAGCAGCAAGCCCACGGAGAAGATTCCCAGAACACTCTGAAACGAAATTCCGGTAATTTTATTCAATGCAAACGAAATGGTGGAATTATTGATCAGCTCACCGATCAGGTAGTGAACCATCAGGTAAAGCGATCCGGCAAACAACAGCAACAAACTGATTATCCCTTTTTCTGAAAGCGCTGAATTCTCTTTTAATTCCTT
This sequence comes from Draconibacterium sp., assembly GCA_047971205.1. Taxonomy (GTDB): domain Bacteria; phylum Bacteroidota; class Bacteroidia; order Bacteroidales; family Prolixibacteraceae; genus Draconibacterium. Next base: position 13,170 of record JBKDZK010000487.1, on the reverse strand, counting down.
CAACCTGAGGTCGAGTGCAAAATTGTAGATCCAGAAAAGAAAAAATACCGCCAGCAAAAAATAATCGCCCAGCGACGGCAACCAGTAATTGATGGCAAAAAAATCGGGCCCGAAAAATTTCAGGTGATAAAACACCTTGGGAACCCGGAACAAAAGATGTATCCAATATACCACAAAGAGGGCACCAGCCAGGGCACAAAGTTTCAGTACAATCGAAGCTTTTGTGGCAATAAACTCCCGCCTGAAATAAATAAGCAAAACGATCAGCCCCAATAAATAAATAAATCCGGGCGCATACAGCTGGTTCGTGGTACAAAGGTATTTTCCGTAAGGCCACAGCGAAAACAGGAAATTACCTTCGCAATCGAACAACACATAGGCATCGTCGTTTCTTTGTTCGTCTATGATATAGTCGCTCGGAATTTTATAACTGTTGTAAAAGTTGTTTTGAAGGTATTTGTTCTCGAAAGTATAGTTGTTTTTGATCAGCTGCAAACCGTAAATCCGGTAGTCGTTAACAATCATTGTATCGAGCAGGTAATAACCGTTGGGCAGCTCTGCGAAACCTGCTTTTTTATTGATCAGCGCATCCGGTTTGTCGTAAAAGGCAATCGAACGGTCGGACCAAAAAACAAGATTTGAATTCTGATACACCAAAAATCCAAAACCCGTTTCGCGGATATTGGTTTCCTTTTGCTGAAAAAACTCATCGACCACTTCTTCAAACTCCAGCGTAGCCAGTTTTTCTCCCAAATTATGAACACGGTCTTTCAGCTCTTTTTCGTTCTCAATAAGCTTATCCTGAAACTCCTGAATAAGAGCCGTTTCGGGATGTCGTTTCAACAAACCGTTTTCAAGAACCGCAGCTGTAATCAGAATAAAGATTGCGACAAAAAGGTAGGTGTATTTATTCAGTTTCCACATTTTAATCGTGATGGTATGGTTCGCCCTGTAAAATGGTAAATGCCCTGTAAATTTGCTCCACGCACAAAAGTCGCACCATTTGATGCGAAAATGTAAGCCTCGACAAAGAAATTTTTGAGCTTGCCTTTTCATACACCTCATCCGAAAAACCGTAAGGCCCTCCTATTACCAAAATAAGCTCTTTTACACTGCTTAACATTTTCTGTTCCAGCAATTGGGCAAAGTCTCTGGACGAATAGGATTTTCCTCCTTCGTCAAACAAATGCAACTCTTTGCCCGCCCCCAACCTGGATAAAATAAGCTCGCCTTCTTTTTGCTTCTGAAGGTCTGTCGTCAGGTTTTTGGCTTTTTTAATATCCGGGATCACCTCTATTTCAAAAGGAATGTAATGTTTTAGCCGCTTCAGATAAATATCAATTCCTTCGCGCAAATAAGCTGCATCCGTTTTACCAATAACCAACAGGGTAATCTTCATTGTTCCAATACATTTGCCGGGATAAAGCTTCCGAAGTTGCATCAAATTGAGGAATTCTTATGCAATAACTAAGCTCTGTAAACTCCCACTTGACATATAATTTTATAAATTTACAGCAAAAATAAGGGTATAATCCTGTTTTTGCATAGTTTTTGTAAGATTGCAACGCGAATGCAATATAAAAATTAGAACGAGATGCAGTTAACAAAAAAAATATCATTGGTAATCACTCTTTTTCTTTCAATACTGACGCTAACTTCCACGGCTCAGGTGCCCAACGATATCATAAAAAGTTTTGACACCGGCGATTCAAAACTCCTTTCCGGCTTTTTTAACCCGAATGTTGAGCTGGTAGTTCTGGACAACGATAATGTTTACAGTAAATCGCAGGCCGAACAGATCGTTGCCGGTTTTTTTAATAGTTTTCCCCCTGTGTTGGAAAATGCGTTTACAGTTATCCACAACAGTGGAAAAGAAGGAGCTAAATCCGTTATCGGGAAATTGCAAACCACAAAGGGAAACTTCAGGGTTTATTTTCTGTTGAAAAAAACGGATGCAAAAGAATACATTCACCAGTTACGAATTGAAAAACAATAATCCCACCGTTGTATGGGAACAAACCAAACTTTTGAACGGGTAAAAAAGTTAGGAGAATTCATTGTTTCCTGGGCTAAAAAGATCACCCTCCCTTTTTTTGACGGAGTACCGCTTTACGATGTGGCAATGTTCTTTTGGCGTAGCATTGTTGACGGGGCCATTACCACCAGGGCTTCAGCTATTGCTTTTTCCTTTTTTATGGCACTTTTCCCGGGTTTGATTTTCATTTTTACACTGATTCCCTATATCCCTATTCAAAATTTTCAGAATGAATTGTTTGTAATCATCAAACAGTTGGTGCCACAGGGAACCTTCTCTACCATTGAAACCACTCTTACCGATATACTTAACCAACCCCGCGGCAATCTGTTATCCTTTGGTTTTTTAGCCGCCCTAATATTTTCTACCAACGGATTGGCAGCCATGATGAGCGCGTTTGATGCCACCATTCATGAAATTGACCGCCGGAGCTGGCTGAGTCAACGCCTGGCAGCCACTTACCTGCTTATAATTTTATCAGTATTACTCACCCTCGCTGTTGCCCTCTTAACCGGAGGACAAAAGCTTATTCGCTACCTGGATGCCAATGACATCATCCGGGACGACTTTCTTGTTTATATACTTACATTCGGGAAATGGGTAATTACCATTATGATGTTCTTTTTTGCTTACTCGTTTCTCTATTACATGGCTCCGGCCCGAAAAACCAAGTGGCGTTTTATTTCAGCCGGAGGCTCGCTGGCAACCGCACTCAGCATCCTGGCATTTATCGGTTTTACTTACTACATCAACAACTTCAGCCAATACAACGCATTGTATGGATCCATCGGAACCTTGCTGATCATTCTTTTGCTGATGTATGTAATGTCCCTGATCCTGCTTATCGGGTTTGAGCTGAATGCCAGCATTTACCAGGCACGTTCTGCTTTAGATGAATAGAATTACTTTATCAGTTCAGCCAAAACTCTGAACACTAAACTCTGAACTACTTTTTCCCCTGCTTAAACAGCAGCTCTTTTTCTTCTTTGGTGAGGCTTTCGTAACCCGATTTACCGATTTTATCCAGAATACGGTTGATTTCTTCCTGTTTCAGATGTTGTTGGTGAGCGTATTCATGGTCGTTGCGGGGCGGCTGTTTGTACGTTACTTTCATTCTGCTTTTGGGCTTGAAAAAACCTTTTAGAAACTCAGCCAATCGATCAATCAAATCAACCAAACCAGCTCCCCAGTCTTTTCCGCGGCGCAACTGGGAAATGTAAAACCAGCCCCAAAAAGCACCTCCCAAATGGGCAATGTTCCCCCCGGGATTGGAAGTTGAAATTCCAATAACTGAAAGCAATACATAAAATACAGCCACATATTTCAAAGGGAACTTACCAATAAAAAACAGGTAAATCTCCCGGTTCGGATCGTAAAAAGAAACGGCTACCAAAACCGCAAAAATGGATGCGGAAGCCCCCAGCAACAATCCGGAAACAGAGTCGAATGCAGGAAACACATTGTAGGCCACAATATAGAAAGCAGCCCCCATAAGCCCACCCAGCAAATACACACTCAACAGTTTGCTCCCTTCAAAATGATAAAGAAACAACTGCCCAAACCAGTACAATCCAAGTATGTTAAAAATCAGGTGAAGAAAACCCGCGTGTAGAAACATATAAGTTACCGTAGTCCACGGGCGGTGCAGAAGTTCACTGGTTACCGAAGGAACCGCCAGCCAGTCGACAAGTGAAAAAGGCTGTCCGGCGAGGTAAAACACAACCCCGATAATTTTTAACACCAGGAAAACCCCGATATTGATGTAGATCAGCCGGGTTAATACCGATCCTTCTTTAAACGTTCGTTTTATGTCGCCCCAAATGTCCACTTCGTATTTTCGCTTTTAATAAAAATGCCTCGAATTCTTGTTCCAATAACGGATTAAAAAGTAGCCAAATAGCATACCTCCCAAATGGGCAAAATGAGCTACACTTCCCTGTATCCCTGATACTCCAAAAATCAGTTCCAAAATTCCGTAACCAGCTACAAAATATTTTGCTTTAATTGGGATAGGCGGAAATAACAACATCAATTGAGTATTAGGAAACAACATCCCAAAGCCAAGCAGAATCCCAAATACGGCACCCGATGCTCCAATCGTCGGAGTGGTTAATATCTCCGAAACAGTGTTTCCTGGGATATATTTCCCCTGAGCGGCAATCTCCTTAAGATAAGCCAATTGATCAGCACTAACTCCAGACAGTGCATGGCGATATTCAAGAAAAATCACAAACAAATGCAAAGCTGCTGCCCCTAAACCGGTCACAAGATAAAAAGTAAGAAACCGCTTGGGGCCCCAAACACTTTCCAACACGCGGCCAAACATATACAAGGCAAACATATTGAAAAATATATGTCCAAAACCACTTGGGTCGTGCATAAACATATGCGTAAAAACCTGATGCAACCGAAAATTTGGTGAAGCCGGAAAATACAGGCCTAAAATCCCAGTAAGGTCTGTTCCCGTTTGCCTAAGAACCACTGTTATCAAGTAGAAGAGTACATTTGCCAGGATCAGGTTTTTTACTACCGGAGGCATATTGAGTGCAGGTCTGTAATTCATATTCCCAAAGTTGGAAGCCGGAAGTCAGAAGTCGGAAGAGGTCCGTCTCAAAAACTAACGATCTTTAATTATTATAAAAAACTAAACATTCATTTCAGGCTGGAAGTTTACAATAGCCGTTCCATTTTTTCATTCGCTGAAAATAGCGACAATCTGTCATCTTAAAAAACCTTTTTCAATGTCTTCAAGAGAAATGATGTTCAGCACTTTCTTCCCGTCGGGTGTAAAATTTGGCGTGGAACAGGCAAAAAGATTATCGATCAAATGATCCACTTCCTCCTGTTTCAGGTCAATTCCGTAGTTCAGCGCCGAAGCTTTTGCCAGCGAAAGGGCAATCTGTTCTTTTGCCTTGGTGCGTGCATCCACCGGCGAATTCTTATATTCTTCCAGCAGTTTCTCGACAATCAATTCCGGAGAAGTAACATCCAAAACCCCGGGTGTTCCGTTAATAACAAAGGTGTCCTTTCCAAATTCCCGGATATCAAATCCCAGCGACAGCAGATCTTCAAGAATCGATCTCAACAACGCTGCATCGGCCGGGTTCAGCTCAATGGTCTGCGGAAAAAGTTGCTGCTGGCTGGCCACCGAATCCGACTTCAGCACTTCCAGAAACTGCTCGAACAAAATACGTTCGTGAGCACGGCGCTGGTCGATCACCATTAATCCCGATTTCACCGGGGTAAGAATATAACGCTGCTTAAGTTGAAGTACTTTTTTGCCGGTAAAGTGCTCGGCCCGTGCCTCCGAAAAATCAACCGACTGTTTTACAGCAATCGGTTCGTTCTCTGTCTTTATTTTTAGTTGAACTCCTTCGTACAAATCTTCCCAGTTATCCAGGTTCTTCTTCTCGCGAAAAGTAGTGGTTGAAGAGGGCGTGTAACTTCCTCCCGAATGTTGTTTGTCGGTATCAAACGGATTGTAATCGGGATTGATCTTGATATCGGGGAAGCGGATTCCTTCCGCGCTGCGTTTAGGCACCGGAATATCGATGCTTCCGCTTTGGTCAAAATCGATGGACGGAACCACATTGTGTTTTCCGAGCGATTCACGTATGGCCGCATGAATGATCGGCCAGATATCCCGCTCGTTTTCGAATTTAATTTCGGTTTTTGTCGGATGTACGTTGATATCGATGCTTCCCGGGTCCAGTTCCAGAAACAGGAAATACGAAGGGTACGAATCGGGCGGCAACAGTTGTTCGTAGGCCTGCATTATTGCCTTATGAAAATAAGGATGCCGCATAAACCTGCCGTTGACAAAAAAGAACTGCTCTCCCATTGTTTTCCGGGCAAATTTTGGCTGCCCAATAAACCCAAAGATCTTTACAATGCTGGTATCCTCGTCGACATTCACCAGGCTTTGTGCCGGGCTTTTCCCAAATACATCCACGATACGTTTGCGGTAATTGGCTGCCGGAAGTTTGTAAACCGGTGTTCCGTTGTGGATGAGTGAAAAGCGAATTTCGGGATTGGGCAGTGCTACCCGCTGAACTTCCCAGATAATATGTTTTAATTCGGTTGAATTGGCTTTCAGAAATTTCCGACGGGCAGGCACATTGAAAAACAGGTTTTTGATCAGAAAATTTGTCCCGTTGTTTACGCCTGCCGGTTCCTGGGTTTTTACTTCGGAACCAATAATATGAATAAACGTTCCCAGTTCATCTTCCACTTTTTTGGTACGCAGCTCCACATCGGCAATGGCCGCAATCGAAGCCAGCGCTTCGCCCCTGAAACCCATGGTACGAATGCAAAAAAGATCGTTGGCATTTTTTATTTTCGAGGTAGCATGCCGCTCAAAAGCCATTCGTGCATCGGTGGGCGACATGCCACAACCGTTATCACTGATCTGAATCAGGGTTTTTCCTGCATCTTTTATGTTGATGGTAATTTCGGTGGCCCCGGCGTCGAGTGCATTTTCTACCAATTCTTTCACCACTGATGCCGGGCGTTGAATGACTTCGCCCGCAGCTATCTGGTTGGCAACTGCATCGGGTAATAACTGGATGATATCGCTCAAAGTAAGATTTTTATTCGATTAAAAATGAGTAGTAGAACAAGTTGATTAGCCTAAAAAGTCAGAATAAAAAAACAGGTAAAGAACCAGTGCCAAAATCAGGATGATCCAGATCAACCGGCGGCTTTGCGACCTGCGCGCATCTTCCGAGGTGCGCGAAAGTCCTCCCTGCGAACGAAACTGTCCCTTAACGTTTGGACGATAAGGTCTTCCGTCATCTACTTTTTCATCCACAATGCCCATTTCCTCCTTTATCCTGCGTTCGCGTTCATCCCTTGCTTCTTTGTCGGGATCCCAAAAAAGGGGAGTTATTCCGAACTTCTTCGCTCCGGGTGTATGAAAAAATCTGCCAATCATTGTCTTAGAATTTATGTACAAAGATAACCTTTATCCGCAAAAATTATTCCATTGGCCCCACCTGATCCTGAAAGAAAACCGGATAAAATGCATCAAAGCGACTTCTCAAGTATCCAGGTTAATTGTTCGTCAGTTAACTCAAGCGGGTTTCCTTTCATACTGCTGGCAGCCTTTGCTTTTTGTACCAATCCCGGGAAATCGTCCGGAGTAAGGCCAAATACCGCCAGGTAGCCTCCATAAAATCCTCCACATAATCCTTTTTTACATGAACAAAAACATGAACGATGTACATAACTTTGCTTTTTTATTTTCAGACACTTGAACACCCAACGCACAATCATCGGGCTTTACAAAATTGAAAAATATTTCCTGAAACACTCCAACCTTTTCAAACATTATTTGAGACGAACAATTCCTCAGAAAAACACTCTGCTACAACCACTTTTTTCGTTTGAAATAATAGAGCAACCCCCCTGCCAGCAATAAAATTATCCCCCAAAGAATGGGGTAAGAATATTTGTAATCGAGCTCGGGCATGTACCTGAAATTCATCCCGTAAATACCGGCGACAAAAGTCAGGGGAATGAAAATGGATGCAAAGATGGTCAGTGTTTTCATCACTTCGTTCATCTTGTTGCTCATGTTGGAGTTGTAGATATTGAGCTGATCCGAAACCAGGCTGTTGTAAAGCTCGATGGCATCGGTGCACTGCACCGCCAGTTCGTACAGGTCGGCCAGAAATTTCTGGTTCTTCTCTTGAATATAGGAATCTTCGGTACGATTAAGTAGAACCAAAAAATCGCGGATCGGCCGGATTGACTTGCGCAGGTAATTCAGTTCGGTTTTGAACTGATAGATCTCTTCCACAATCTTCGAATCCATTTGCCGGAACAACCGGTCTTCCAGGTCTTCCACCTTTGTTCCGATGTTTTCAATCAGTATGGTATAATTATCCACAATCGTATCCATTAGTGCATACGCGAGGTAATCATTCCCGTGACTGCGAATCCGGCCTTTGTTTTTACGAATCCGTTCGCGCACGGGGGTAAACACATCTCCCCTCCGCTCCTGCAAGGTAATAATACAGTCTTTCCGAAGAATGATGGTGATTTGCTCGGCATGAATCCGGTTCGAGTCTCCGATTTGGTGCATCATTTTCATGATAAAAGCATCGTAAGTCTCCCCGTTATCGTACTTGGGTTGCTGGTCGGTATTCAGAATATCTTCGAGCAAAAGCGCCGGAAATTCAAACTCCGAACCCAGGTTTTGAATCATGTCCAGATCGTGTATTCCGTATATATTGATCCAGTTGACAGTCTCCGGATTTATTTTCTCCAGTGCTTCGCGGGTACTGCTCACTTCTTCTTCCACCAGAGTATCCGTATCAATTTGCATGAATTGGATGATGGGCTTCTCCATCTTTTGCTTACCAATCAGTACCAGCGACCCCGGTACCAGTCCTTTTGCCTTTGAGCGGTCTTTTAAAAATCGTGCCATTACCTGAATGTTTTCTTAAAGATACTATTTATAGAGGTAGCCTCCACTTACCTCCAAACCCCTTATAACAAAAAACTCCATCCGAAACGCATTGTTCAAATGGAGCTTTGTATCTTTTTTTGGAGATTCTATTCCTATTTCTGCCGGAAAAAGATCTGAATCGGCACCCCGGTAAAATTAAAGTTATCGCGCAACTGGTTCTCGATATAGCGTTTGTAAGGCTCGCGAATGTATTGCGGCAGGTTGGCAAACAAGGCAAACGTAGGCGTTGGCGATGGCAACTGCGTACAATACTTAATCTTGATGAACTTACCTTTTACAGCAGGTGGTCCGTAATTTTCAATGGCTTCCAGCAACACTTCGTTCAATTCCGAAGTTTTGATGCGTTGCTTGCGGTTTTCGTACACTTCCATGGCAGTTTCGAGCGCTTTGTGCACACGTTGTTTGGTAAGTGCTGAAATGAAAATGATCGGCACATCGGTAAACGGCGCAAAACGTTCCTGAATTTGTTCGGCAAATTTTTTGGTTGAATGCGTATCCTTTTCAATCAAATCCCACTTGTTTACCAGCACCACAACCCCTTTTTTGTTACGAACAATCAGGTTGAAAATATTCACATCCTGCGCCTCCACTCCACGGGTGGCATCAAGAATCAGTAAACACACATCCGAGCTTTCGATGGTACGAACCGAGCGCAGCACCGAGTAAAACTCAAGATCTTCGTTTACTTTTCCCTTCTTCCGCAATCCGGCGGTGTCGACGATCATAAAATCGTGCCCAAATTTATTGTAGCGTGTATGAATGGAGTCGCGGGTGGTACCTGCTACATCAGTTACAATGTTGCGGTTCTCCCCGATCAATGCATTGATAAAAGATGATTTCCCCACATTCGGGCGTCCAACTACCGACAAGTGTGGTAATTCGTGCTCCTCTTCCTCATCCGATGTTTTGGGAAGTTTATCCACCAATACATCAAGCATATCGCCGGTACCGCTACCGGTCATGGATGAAATGCAAAAAATCTCTCCCAAGCCCAGACCATAGAATTCCTGTGCATCCATGATACGCTGATTGTTATCCACTTTGTTAACCACCAGCACCACTTCTTTTTTACTTCTGCGAAGGATGTTTGCGACGGCATCATCAAGATCGGTTATCCCGGATTCAACATCAACTACAAACATTATCACATCCGCCTCATCGATTGCCAGGTGCACTTGATTGTTGATCTCCGCTTCAAATACATCATCCGAATTTACCACGTAGCCTCCGGTATCGATCACCGAAAATTCTACGCCGTTCCATTGGCTTTTCCCGTAATTGCGGTCGCGGGTTACACCGGCCGTTTCATCCACGATGGCTTTTCGCTGTTCAATCAAACGGTTAAAAAGCGTGGATTTTCCAACATTGGGTCTTCCTACAATTGCTACTATTTTGCTGCTCATTTTTTAAGCCCCCTTCTTATTCCCCCAAGGGGGAAAGTTGTAATAAACAAATATTTCTTGTTCTAAAATTTTTCACTATTCTATCGCTCAATTTTCTTAACTCCCCTCCCCCGGAGGGGCTGGGGAGGCCATCAATACGCGTCGTAACCAAATTTCTTCAACTGACGGTCTGTTTCCCGCCAGTCTTTGGCCACTTTCACATACAATTCGAGGAATATTTTTTTATCGAAAAACTCTTCTGCATCTGCACGCGCTTCAGAGCCCACTCTTTTAATCATTTTCCCCTGGTGCCCGATAATGATTCCTTTCTGGCTGTCGCGCGAAACATAAATCACTGCTCTTATATTGATCAGTTTTTCCGTTTCCTTGAACTCTTCCACTTCTACTTCCACCGAATAAGGAATTTCCTTTTGATAGTTCAGCAAAATCTTTTCACGGATAATTTCCTGTACAAAAAAGCGTTCGTTCCGGTCGGTCAGTTCATCCTTCGGGAAGAATGGCGGACTTTCGGGTAACAATTCCAGGATGCGGTCGAAAATCGGTGCAATGTTAAATTTTTCGAGCGCCGAAATCGGGAAAACATCCGCGCCCGGAAAAACATCTCTCCAGTAATCGTAAAGTTTTAGCACTTCTTCCTGGTTCGACAAATCGATTTTGTTGATCAATACAATCACCGGCATATTCGATTTGCGTACCTTTTCAATGTACTCCGGATTTTTGTCACTCTTTTCCTTTACATCGGTTACAAACAGGATCACATCCGCGTCGATCAACGCCGAATCAACAAATTTCATCATCGACTCCTGCAGTTTGTAACTGGGTTTCAGAATACCGGGTGTGTCCGAGTATACGATCTGGAATTCTTCGCCACTAACAATGCCTTTTATGCGGTGGCGGGTGGTTTGCATTTTTTGGGTGATAATGGAGAGTTTTTCTCCAACGAGTGCGTTCATGATGGTGGATTTCCCCACGTTGGGATTTCCAACAATGTTCACAAAGCCTGCTTTATGTGCCATTATTTCAATTTTAGGTGATCCTTCCCTCCCGGGAATTCTAAATAAATTACTAAAAATCAGCGCAAAGATAATTTTTTTGGCGAATAATACGAATACTGAATTTTACTTTCATTTTTTTCTTAAAAATCCGGTAATACTACTCGTCCTAAGCAAGTTAAAACCTAGGAAAAGTGCCCTGTTTTTCTTATATTAAAGAATAAGGGTTTCCATTTTTAAAAATCAAAGCCATGACAACTTCAGCAAATCTGGATAATATCGCCATCACCGTTCATGCCCATCGCCTGCTTCGAACATTGCTAAACGAAAATCCTGTACTGGAAAAAATTCTGCTAACCGCCGCCACTCGCAAAGAAGCGCTAACTGCGGTTCGCAACTGGATTTTGCCTAAATTAAAAAGAAACAGCGCCGCCGAGCGCTTTTATTACAGCCAGAAAACCAATCCCGAATTGTATGACTTGCTGAATTGGGAAGATTTTGCAGCCATCCGCATCCTCGATTACCTGGACCATACAGGCGAACAATACGCCGACCAGAATATTCACGGAGAAATGGCGGTAAGCAGCCCGATCAAAATGTTGTGGATGGCGACCAACTTTGGAATTGGCGGTGCCAAACCCGGTTTCTTTATGGATATGCTTCAACTGTTCCGCCAACTAAATGGATCCTTACCACGCGACCTCCCCAAAAAGAAAGAAGTAGCAGAGTGGATGAAAAAATATCCCTCAGGAATTGACAGCAACATAATTGAGTTGCGAAAAAAGAACAAGGAACGGATCATCAACATTCTGCTGAAAAAAATTGATGCCGGAGAGATCGCAAGCCCAAGCTATAATTTTGGAACACGAATGACGATCAAACAAAAACGGGAAAAGATGGAAGAATGGTGGAATGAAAGCCGTTTCCATCTCAAATTTGCAGTCCGCTCGCCAGATCTGCTAAACGAGATGCTTGATTATTCACTTGACCCGGATACCATGAAAATTTTATACGAGGCACGCGAAAAAGGAATTCCGTTTTTTGTGAACCCCTATTACCTGTCGCTGCTTAATGTTCAAACACCTGAATTTGCGGTCGGTGGCGATCTCGCCATTCGTTGTTACGTAGTTTACAGCCAGCAACTGGTGGAAGAGTTTGGAGAAATCGTAGCCTGGGAAAAGGAAGACAAAACGGAGCCCGGGAAACCCAATGCAGCAGGCTGGATTCTTCCTTCGCACAACATTCACCGGAGATATCCCGAAGTGGCCATTTTCATCCCCGACACGGTCGGCCGTGCCTGCGGGGGATTGTGCGCCAGCTGTCAACGCATGTTTGACTTTCAGCGGGGACGTCTGAATTTCAACCTGGACAAACTTAAACCGGATGAAAGCTGGAGTGAACGACTGCCCAAATTGTTGGACTATTTCAAAGACGATTCTCAGTTGCGCGACATTCTGCTTACCGGCGGCGATGCGCTGATGAGCCACGACAACAGCCTTCGCCAAATGTTGGATGAAATTTACCAAATGGCGCTAAGAAAGAAAAAAGAAAACAAGAAACGCCCGGAACACGAAAAATATGCAGAAATCATACGGATCAGAATTGGCACGCGGCTACCGGTTTATCTGCCGCAACGCATATCACCCGAACTGGGACACATTTTGGAAGAATTCAGAATCAAAGCTTCCAAAATAGGTATTAAACAATTTATCATTCAAACCCACTTCGAATCGCCGATGGAAGTAACTCCCGAGACCCGAAGAGCTGTCCAGGTATTTTTAAATGCCGGATGGGCAGTTACCAACCAGCTTGTTTTTACCACCGCGGCATCGCGTCGCGGACACACAGCCAAACTCCGGAAAGTACTGAACAACATCGGTGTTTTAACTTATTACACCTTTTCAGTGAAAGGATTCAAGGAAAATACAGCCAGTTTTGCGCCCAATTCGCGATCGGTACAGGAAGCTATGGAAGAGAAAATAATCGGAAAAATACCGGTGGATGAAATGGATTTTGCACAATCGCTGATGCTCGATTCCAAAACGATAAAAAGCAAAATAACCCGGCTAAGAGAAGAGCATGATCTCCCGTTTTTAGCTACAGACCGAAACATCCTCAATCTCCCCGGGGTGGGAAAAAGCCTAACATTCAGAACGATTGGCATTACCCGTTATGGCAGACGGATCCTGGAATTCGATCACGACCGCACCCGAAACCACAGCCCGATAATCGACACCATGGGCAAAGTAATCATTATCGAATCGAAAT
>JBKDZK010000486.1:0-2015 GCA_047971205.1 Draconibacterium sp. | reverse complement strand
AGGTTCTCTTCCACAGCAATCGGTTCGCTGTTGGGCAAGCGGTGTTTCGCGATGAATTCGGCATTGACAGGCATCATCGCCTGTGCATGGTACGAAGGCGACCACAGCCCGTAGAACTTTTCGTGGCATTCTTTACAACTCTGCGAGCCTACAAATTCTCCATCAGGATTTGGTTGCGCACCTCTTTGGGTGCATGAGAAAAGGGTGAATACAGTGATTAACCCCACTATCCAATTTTGCCGGTTCATTCTTCTCTTTTTTTGGTTTCTGACACAGCAAATATTGTAATTTATTGCGTAAGAATGAATTTAATTAGCTTCCTTTCTGTCTGACAGGCAGATTTGTTCACACCGGTTTTCCACTCCGAACAGAATCATTTCCAGTACTCTATTCGCGGATTCTTTTTTACCTTCTCCTTGTATTCGTCGATAAAATGCTGATTCAGCGAATCACTGTCCTCGTATTGCGTGCGTAATTCTTCCAACTCTTTATGAAGGGTTTCTTTAACAGAATCATAGGCCGGGTCGTTGTAAACATTTTTCATTTCCAGCGGGTCTTTGGTCAAATCATACAACTCCCACTCATCGATGTCGTAATAGAAATGAATCAGCTTGTAATTGTCGGGTGTTTTTATCCAAACCACTTTCCGTTAAATAATCGAGCACTTTCCCTACACTTTTATCTACCGAAGCAATACAGGCCAGGTAATCGCGCATGTAACGCTGGTATTTAAACCGTACCAGGTCTTCGCCCGTTGGGTTTGTTTGCTTGAATTCTTCGTAGATGGGCCCGTACACTGCCTGCCATTGTTCCTGTTACTCCGCGTTTAATCCGCCCCTTGGTTGATCTGTTAATTTCAAATCGTAAACAGGTATCATCGTTTGAGCAATCGACATGTTGTTTAAAGCGGCGGCTTTCCGGTCTCCTTCGTAATCATCAAAAAGAGTCGGAGGTTCCGGGAAGGTCACATCTTCATACTTATGGCCTGAAACGCATGATCATCACTCATGATAAACAAAATGTTGGGGCGCTGCGCTGACTGCTTCTCGGTCACCGGATTACAGGCGGCGAAAACAACACTGATCAGCAACACGAAATAGCTTGATTTCAGTGACAATAAAACAGACTTCATTTATTGAATTTTTTTAATCGATCGTATCCGGAAATAATTTAAATTCAATACTTTTATGTAAAGCAATAGATATGAAAGTAGGAATTTTAAGAGAAGGTAAAACTCCCCCCGATAAAAGAGTACCCTTAACACCGGAACAATGTCTGGAAGTAATGGAGAAATTTCCATCGGTAAAAGTGGTGGTTCAACCCAGTCCTATCCGTAGCTTTAAGGATGATGACTATGCCAGCATCGGCATTGAACTACAGGAAGACTTGAGCGACTGCGATGTTTTACTGGGTGTGAAAGAAGTGCGTATCCAGGATTTTATTCCCGGAAAGATCTACCTCTTTTTCTCGCACACCATCAAAAAACAAGCCTACAACCGGAAGTTGCTGCAAACGGTTTTGGAAAAGAACATCCAACTCGTGGATTACGAAGTGCTGACCAATAAAGAAGGTTTCCGTATCATTGGTTTCGGGCGATTTGCCGGCCTGGTGGGCGCCTACAACGGGCTGCGGGCTTTCGGCCTGCGAAATGGTATTTTCAGTTTAAAACCGGCGCACCAGTGTCACGACCTTGCAGAAATGCTGCAAATACTCGGCGGCATTCAACTGCCCCCCGTTAAAATAGCGATTACCGGAGACGGAAGAGTGGCTGGCGGCGTTCTGGAAATACTGAACCATATGAACATCGTCCGGGTTACTCCAGCCAGTTTTTTGAGCGAAACAGATCCCAAGGAGGCGATTTACACCCAGCTGCTCCCGAATAATTATGCCCAAAGAAAAGACGGAGAAGCATTTGAGTTGATGCACTTTTTCAACCATCCGGAAATGTATGAGAATGCATTCGAAGCCTACACAAAAGCTACCGATCTGCTGATTGCCGCTGCTTACTGGGATCC
>JBKDZK010000485.1:0-2193 GCA_047971205.1 Draconibacterium sp. | reverse complement strand
TTGGAGCTTCCGCTTTTTTTATTTTTTGTCTTAACTTTTTATAAGACTCCTCCACTTCATGGCTTGGAACCTCCTTGGATGCTGCCAAAAAAGACCATGCAATTTTGGCACTTTTGTAGGTAGCCATATCCTGCTTGTCTTTTTTAATTTGCTCCAGGACTTGCTCTTTATCTTCAACAGAACAGCCCATCGCTACTTTTAGTATTTTCTCCGATTTTTCCATAGTTGCTTCTAGTAATAGAATGCACAAAGTCCGATCTCCCCCCCTACACGTAGAAAAAAAAATTACAAAAAACAGAAAAGCTTATTTTGTTAAGAGATAGAGAACAAACGGGAGATAGTCTTTTAGTGCTATTCGAAAATGTTTTAGCCCTTTGGTCATATGCTTTTCAACTACTTTTTCCGAAATATTGAGTTTCTCAGCAATTTCCCTGTTTTTCATGCCTTTAAATCGACTTAAAGTGAAAACATTGCGGCATTGCGGTGGAAGCTCCTCCAATGTTTGCTTGATAATTCGTTCAATCTCGCTAAAAGTATACTCAGAAGAATCTAAAGAACTTAGCACGTCAAGATTTAACTCCAGTTCCTGTAAATCATTCGAGTTGACAAATAACTGTTGTCGGTAGCGTTGACTTCTCAGTTTGTATAGACAATTATTTTTTGTGACTGTAAAAAGGTAGGCTCCTAACTGGCTATTATCTTTCAGATGATGACGTTTATTCCATAGCGTAAAAAAGGTATCCTGTACGATATTTTCTGCCAAATCCTTTAAAGGAATAAACTCTAGCGTAAAATAATAGAGACGCGAGAAATACTTTTTGTACAAAGTTTTAAAAGCAATTTCATCACTGTTTCTTAAACCTTTCAGCAGTTCTAAGTCGTCTGTCATCATGGTAGTAGAATAGTAGTACAGCAAATCTAAAAAAATTATAACAATTGCTTAATATCAATTGAGCGTTAGATCTTCTTATTCTAGATTGTCATCTATTTACAATACTTTGATATAGAATGAATAACAAACACCACGAGAATTTACAAAACACTGACAATCAAATAACTTATTCAATCATTGTAGTATTAAAGCTAATCAAGGCTTGATTTTAAAATGAAAGTAAAGCCTCGATTAGCTTTAATAAGGTGCTCTTACGATTTCCCCTTCTTCCAATAACCCATAAAAACACAAACAAAACAGGAAGATTAATAAAAAATAAAATTAAGATAAAACTTACTTCCCTTCTTCAATAATAAGCAACCATCCCTTCTTGCTTTCAATTGGAATTTCATCTGTAATAGCAAACTGAGCGGATGGTTGAAAGTCTGCTATTTCCGAGGCAATTAGTTTTACTTCTACCGATGAAAAGCCAATTCGATTCCAATCCAGGTTCAGTTGAACTTTTTCCGTCTTATCTGACCAATTTCCCAGTGCAATTAAGGTTTTGCCTTCGCGGATATAAGCGGTTGCTTTCACCTGGGAGTTATTAGTTAGTACAACAGGCTCTTTTTCCCAAAAACCAACCATTTGGGATTGCTCGATGCCAAATTCATCCCAAACCTTCCAAACAGGACGAGGATCACAGGTTACGCCTTCGGTTACCCATGGGTGCCGAACTGTCATGCCATACACCATGCCCAACCAGCGGTTGCCTCCTCCGTGAAGCATGTCGCCCATTAGTCCAAAGGGAATACCCGATACTTCAACCAGCCAATTTTCAGGTGGCATTTGGCTATACATAAAACTTTCGCCAAACCATAGTTTGTCCATGTAAGGAAAGAACTCTGTATATTGTGTTGCAGGGCCTTTCGAAAATCCTGTATTGGAATGCAAATCGAGCATACAACCCGGTTTTGTGTTGTCCAGTACTTTCCGTATCCGTTTTACCGTACGGCGGTCGTACGAAACATCATCCAGGTACAAACCATCAATATCCACATTCTCAACCAGCCATTTCAACCCTTCAATGTAATAGTTGTACCAGCGCGAATCGCCGGGCGCATTTACAACAGATGCATCGGCACTTTTATCGGGAAACCACTGGTACCATTGTGGCCGGTAGTTAGAAACCAGGTGCTCGCGCAACCAGGGGTAACCGCCTCCACGACAATCACCCAGAATCTCATCACCCAGGCTACGCAGCGCCCACAACTCAGTAGTATAGTTAGTCAGTTCGCGGATGGTGTAGTAAATTTTTACTT
>JBKDZK010000484.1:0-5645 GCA_047971205.1 Draconibacterium sp. | reverse complement strand
CCGGTCCCTATTCTTTCTTTTTTTAAAATTCCATCCTCGGCCAGTTTATTTAAATAATTAGCGGCAGTAATTCTTGAGACATTCAAGTCGTTGACAATGAATTCAATTTTTGTGTAAGGATGTTTAAACAAGTTGTTTAGTAAATCTTGACTGTAAAATTTGTAATTGTCGCGAAGTTTATGTTTGTACTCCATCATCAATTCTTTGATTTGGAGAATTAATTCAATGGTTTCGCGCGAAGTTTTTTCAATTCCATGAATCATGAATAACAACCATTCCTCCCAGTTTTTATTGTCCCTGAGTTCCTGTAAAAGCCTGTAATAATCGGCTTTATTTTGAATAATATAATTGCTTAAATACAGGATGGGAAGGTTTTGCAATTTTTCGATAATTAAATAAAGGATATTTATTATTCTTCCTGTGCGACCGTTTCCATCGTAAAATGGGTGGATACTTTCGAATTGATAATGAATGATTGCCATTTTTACAATGGGGTCATAATCGCACATCGAAGGGTCATTGATGAACTTTTCGAGATTTGTCATCAATTTATTTATTTCATTGATGTCTTGCGGAGGGGTATAAATTGTTTCTCCAGTCGAAGAGTTTTTTAAGGCAGTTCCGGGAAGCTTTCGAAATCCGGCGCTGTTCCCTTCCAATTCTTTTTGAATTTCGACGATTATGTTATTGGTTATTAATCCTTTTTCCTTAATCCGTTCAAATCCTTTTTTTAATGCTGATATGTAATTTTGAACTTCTTTCGCTTCAGGCGATTTAAATGAGTCAAGATTTAATTCCGATTTGTACAAATCATCATGTGTTGTAATGATGTTTTCAATAGCAGAACTATCTTTTGCTTCCTGAAGCCCGAGTGTATTGACCAAAATGATTTGATTCGGAATGATCGATGCAATTCCTTTTAACTCGGCCAAAGCTGCATGAGCAGAAGGCAAACTTTTAAGAACAGCTTTCGTTTCAAGGTCGGCAGTCGGTGGCAACTCTTTTAATTTCCAATTTTCATTTTGGCTCATTGTGTAAAGATTTTGCAGTTTTCTTTACAAAGATAGTTTGTTTTGTAAAGAAAATCTATTTTTCTTTACAAAGGGCAATGGATGTGATACTATTCAAAATTACGGGGTTGTGCAACGGTTATCGTTGTTGGCAGCCGGCTTCTTTATTTGTATTTATATTTTGTTGTTCTTTTTTCTCCATATTTCTTAATAATTTCATTGTCAACAGCAACTTTTAAATCTCTACTTGCAGTGGCTTGAGATATATTTTTGAAGGCTCTTAAGTAGTCTTGTCTTGAAAACATTTTTGTTCCAATAATTTCTTTAAAATTCAAAATTCTGTCATTGTTGGTCAGGCTAATATTCTGAACTTTTAATAAATCTTCCAATGCATCTTTTATTATTTCGAGCATGAATTCGATAAAAGAAGTTGAATTTCCTTGTTTGTCCGATTGCCCTAAAACCTTGTAATATTCTTGTTGCTTTTGTTTTACCAGACTTTCAATGGGAAGAAATTCAAAAACAGGGGAGTGTTCCTTTAAAATCATGGTTTGCCAAAGTCGTCCTATTCTTCCATTCCCATCAACAAACGGATGTATAAATTCAAGTTCGTAATGGAATACACAACTTTTTATAAGAATTAAATCATCGTCGTTTTTGAGGTATTCAAACAAATCAGACATTAATGAATGAACCAAAGCTCCGGGAGGCGCAATGTGGGCGATGGCACTGCCCTTTGCAATCCCGACTGAACCGGTTCGAAGTTTTCCCGGATTTTCAATCAGATCTTTCATTAAAATTTCATGTGCTTTACACAAAGATTTTAATTCGAAAACGTTGAATTTATTTAATTGGTGGTAGACCCTGATTGCATTTTTGACCTCTAAAATGTCTTTTTCAGGAGCAAGAATTCTTTTGTTGTCAAGAAGATCCGTAATTTGCTCAATAGTCAAGGTATTTCCTTCAATTTCCAGTGACGACTGAATGGTTTTTATCCTATTTTTTTTTCTTAAGTCTGTCGGAGGTTTGTATAAATGAGCAGCATTTACTTCTCCAATTTTTTCAGATATAGAAGCAATTCGGTTTAAAATTTTACCTGTTATTTCGTAGGGTGGTTTCATCGCCTGAAATTTTGATACTATCATATGATACTATCAAAAATACTCATATTTAGGTATGATGCAATTCTTTTGCGTGATTAAGCCTGACGGTGGTGGTACGTTGCGGGACGCAGTTGGCGTATCACCAACCCCCGATCAGCTGGTTCCGATTTGCAATCGGGACCTTTTTGTGTTATATCTTTTTCAGCCTTGCAGGCCGAGGCACGATTTGCAAAATCGCGCCAGCGGAGAGCGTGGTGATCCCGATTACCAGGGATTGTCCGACCGAGACGAGACAGAAACAAGATTCGTCTTGTCGAATCCGTACGAGCACAGCCATGCCTTATTCCATTGTTATCGGGCATAAACAGCCGGCCGGAGTTCGCGGTTCTAAGTAAAACCCTCGTTAGGCTCGCTTTTTTCTACAGAAGGCTGGCTTTTTTTTAGAATATCCTTGTTCAGGACTAAAACCGGCTCGTAAAAAGCAGGGTTACATGCCGTTTTTTACTCGATGCACGGGGTAAAAAGTTAGCTTGTTTGAATGTTTTTCATGCTTTTCCTCGTTTTGGTCAATGTCAATGCATCAAAAAGCCAGGTTGTTGGAGCTAAAAATGAGCTTATCGAAGAAAAAAGCGGGAAGAAGGAAGTCGGGAGCCGGGTGTTTGTATTCACTTTGCCTGATGGGCTCTAAAAACACAAAACCCCGGCGGAAAAAAGCGGGGTTTTGTCGTAAAAACCGGGTTTGATGCTCTTTCAAACAGAAATTCAGGACGAGCGGAGTTTTTTATTTCGTCGCAGGGTGGTTTCGATGGGTTCCGAAATACAGATCCGCTGGGCGTTTTCCTGGCGGTGGGGAGTTCGGTGCTGTGGTCGCTGTACTGGATCTTTAATGTGCGCGACCGCCGCGACGAAGTGCTGAAACTCTTTCTGAATTTTGCCATCGGCTTTGTTTACCTCTTGCCCGTGGTGGCGCTTTTCTCTTCGTTCCGAATTACGCCGGGAGTGGGTTTTTACGCCATCATTTATACCGGAGTTTTTGAAGTGGGTATCACCTATGTGCTTTGGCTCAAAGCCATGAACCTGACCACCAGCAATGCCAAAATCGGGAACCTGGTGTTTTTTGCGCCGTTTCTTTCGCTGGTATTTATTCATTTTATTCTGAAAGAAACCATTTATGTTACTACGTTTATCGGCCTGGCTTTTATTGTGTCGGGTGTACTTCTTCAGCAACTCGACAGGCGAAAAGGACGATGAGGGATCGGGGTTAAAAGGATCTTTTGTTGAGGGTTAATAATTGATGTTTTTTTGGCTGTTAAAACATCCTGGAGAATGATTTATCGGACACTGAAAGTGTCGAACATAAATAACCCGGTGCGCCTGCCCGGCTTTTGACGGGAAGCGCCGGGCTAAGGAAAGACCCGATCTCGTCCGGCGAAGAAAGTTGTTAGCTGATGAATCGGGATTCCGGACGAAAACAGGCTGATCATCATTTTATTAAGTAGTGTAGTTAATGATAGAAAAAAGAAGATTCCAGCAGATATTTTATCGCAACAAGTAAATTATTGTTTACCTTTGAGTGGGATTTAGAAAGATTCAGTTACATGAAATGCTCCGAATTATTTCGACTTTTGAAAAAAGATGGCTGGTACCCGATTTCACAAAAAGGGTCGCATGTTAAATTAAAACATGACCAAAAAGAGGGAATAATAATTTTTCCAAACCATGGGAGTCAGGAAGTCGGCAAAGGACTTGAGAAGAAAATTTTGAGAGATGCAGGAATTACACTTTAAAGACATGAATCATGAAAGCGTTTAAGAAAAAAATTAAAATAATAGTTGAAAAAACAAAGACCGGATTTTCTGCTTATTCTGAAGAATATCCAATATTTACAACAGGAAGGACTATTCCTGAATTAATAAATAATGCGCTCGAAGCCACTCAATTAAATTTTGAAGAAGAATTTGAAATTACACACGAGAATTTAAAATTTGAAATTGACTTTGCTCAATTCTTCCAGTATTATAAAGTGCTCAACGCAAAGTTTCTTGCAGAAAAAATTGGGATGAACCCTACTCTGTTATCTCAGTACGTGCAAGGACACAAAAAGCCATCGGAAAGCCAAACTGAGAAAATATTAAGTGGAATTCACCAGATTGGACAAGAATTGTCTGAAATGAACCTGATTTACAAAGCATAAAAACACTGGCTATAGCATTTACAAGTTACATTTCGGATGAAGCGATGTGTGTTGTCTCTGCTCTTTTCTGCAAAACACAATAAATCACGAACCAGCCACAACTTCTCGCAATAAATCGCAATAAGTTAGCACAAGTCACTATTTTTATTGGATGGAAAAACCACTTCGAATTTTGGGGATCGACCCGGGAACCACGGTAACCGGTTACGGGCTGGTGGAAATCAGGAACAAAAAGCCGGTGATCCTGCACATGGGGAACATTACACCCGGGAAATTCAAGGATCATTACCAGCGCTTGAAGGTTTTGCACGAGCGGGCGCTTCATTTGGTGGAGACCTATCGCCCCGATGTAATGGCGATTGAGGCCCCTTTTTACGGGAAGAACGTACAGTCGATGCTGAAACTCGGACGCGGACAGGGCGTTATTATGGCGGCTGCACTGATGCACGGGGTTCCGATCCATGAATATGCGCCCCTGCTGGTGAAGCAGGCCATCACCGGAATGGGGCGTGCCTCGAAAGAGCAGGTGGCTTATTTCCTGCAAAAAGTGTACGACCTGAAAGAAATGGAGAGTGTGCTCGACGAAACCGATGCGGTGGCGGTGGCCATTTGCCATTTTATCCAGCTAAGCAAGCCGCAGAAATCAAAAGAGTATAAAAACTGGGCCGATTTTATTAAGAAGAATCCTGACAAAGTGAAGTAATAACCTGAGTTCGATTTTAAAACAGGGCAATTTGATCGGTTTTAATCCCTTCATATTTTATTGCGGGCTTTTTAGGAAAAAAACAATAAGCAATTAAGCCTGAGATCAGGTTTGTGATGAAGTTTTTAAATGACCGGTGACGGGAATGTTCAATTGAGCAAATGTTTTTCAATTCATCGTTGATGGTTTCAATTACGGATCGCTTGCGGAGCAAAATCTTGTCTTTCATTTCCATCAGTACGTTTTTCATATTGTTACGGATGTGGGTAATCAGATGCAAGCCATCGACAAACAGAACCTCTGTAAGTTTCTGTGAAACATAGCCTTTGTCGGCATAGAGCTTTCCTTTAAGTTTTTCGATAAACTTTTTGTCCTTCAATGGTTCCCGGTCATCGGTATTCCCGGGTGTGATAACAAAATTCAATATTTCACCTTTGTCGTTAATCACAAAATGCAGCTTGAACCCAAAGAAGTAGCCCATGGTCGATTTTCCTCTTTGGGCAATGCCATCGAATACTTTATGACGGGGGATTCGCTTATTTTTACAAACCCTGATGGGTGTCGAATCGATATAGGAAATGCCTGTGCCTGAGCCCAAACAGCTGGTTTTTATGACCATGGTCAGGGGTAGGGCA